>CBHWDR010000028.1:0-13469 GCA_966112575.1 uncultured Chitinophagales bacterium | reverse complement strand
TCGCGGGTGCGGTTGTCGGCAACCGGGTGAAGACTGGCCCCGCCACGGGTGGACAGGGGTGCCGGGAACGATGGCTGCAAATAAGGGCCTACGGTCTGGGCCCGGTTCCGGGAAAGCTTTTCGTTCAACGACTGGGAACCCGTACTGTCGGTATGGCCTTCTACCACCAGTGAATCCACGGTCAGGCCGGCACTGCGACGAACGAAGGAATCCAGCACGGCGAAGGCCTGCCGGTTAAGTTCATAGCTATTCGTAGCGAACAATACGTCCGGGATCACCAGGGTATCGATGCGCTGCACCACCATGGGCGGCTGCGATTTGAATTCGGGCAGGTACTTGTAGTAGTGGTTGATCTTTCGCTGCAGCATCGTATGGCGCTCGTTGGTCTCGTATTCTTCTTCCCGCACGGCTTCCGTACCTGCACAGAGCCGCTCGTTCGGGTTCACCGGCTTCAGCGAGAGGGCGTCAAAGAACACATAGTAATGGCGCATAAGGTCGGGCGCCGTCTTCAACTCCTTGGGCCGCGTCCGGAAGTCGGCGATGCTGATAAATTCCTCTTTGCCATTGGCCGTGTACTCGAAACTGAGCTCATGCCATTCCAGTCCTTCCCTTCGCTTCACCGTATCACGGATCCAGAGATCGGGCGTTGCATAACGCAGTCCTTCCTTCGTGTACAGGGGATCATTGGCCGAGAAGCTGACACCCAGGCTGTCGGTGATCTCATGACCCGACATCACGGCGAGGCGCAGGCGATAGGTGGCGCCGGCACGCAAATGGCACAAGAGGCGGCTGCGCAGGAAGTGACGGAGCGGGTAACTGGCAGTGCGGGGATTGAGGCCGATGAAATGCTGCCCTTCAAATGCGTGCGCCCCGTCATCGAAGAAATAGTCGCGTTGCGAAGAATTGATCCAGGCTTCAGGGGCACAATTCTTCGCGAACTCGGTACAGATATTCTCTTCTTCAAAGCTGCCATTCATCAACAGCTCCTGTCCACGGGCAACAGAAGTGAGCAGCAACAGGGAACACAGGAGCTTTTTCATCGCTGCTATAACGTTTTGCGGTACCGGATGTTGCTTATTGACCGGCTTTTTCTTCCCAGATCGAAGCGAGGTGCACGATGGTCTCCACCGCCTTGTTCATGTCCTGAACGGAGATGAATTCCAGCTTCGAATGAATGGCCTGCTCGCCGGCAAAGAGGTTCGGGCAGGGAAGCCCCATAAAGGACAGGCGGCTGCCATCCGTACCGCCGCGAATGCTCTCCATTTTCAGGGTAAGGCCGCTGCGGCTGATGGCCTCTTTGGCAAAGTCCACGACCTGGGGATGCTGGTCCAGGACCTCCTTCATATTGCGATATTGCTCGGTGACCTTAAACTCAAATTTGGCGGCCGGGTAATTGTCCATGACCATCTCTACCAGGCTGAGGAGGAATTCTTCTTTTTTCTTCAGGCCCTCGGTTACGAAGTCGCGGATGATGAAATCGATCGTGGCTTTTTCGGCGATACCATCCACGCGAACGGGATGGATGAAGCCCTGCTTGCCGTCGGTGGTCTCCGGCGAGAGCTCTGCACGGGGAAGCGAAGCGAGCACGTCACCGGCGATCTTCAGCGCATTGACCATCTTGTCCTTCGCATAACCGGGGTGGGTAATCACACCATGAATGATGAGCTGCACACCATCGGCGGAGAAGGTCTCATCTTCCAGTGATCCGGCCTCACCCCCATCCAGCGTGTAACCGAAATCGGCGCCCAGCTTCGCCATGTCCACTTTTGCCGTCCCTTTCCCCACTTCCTCATCGGGCGTGAAGAGCAGCCGGATCGCGCCATGCTTCACCTCGGGATGCGTCATCCAGAAATGCGCCGCGTCCATGATCTCGGCCACGCCGGCCTTGTCGTCGGAACCGAGCAGGGTCGTTCCTGAGGCGGTGATCAGGTCATGGCCGATCAGCCGCTCGAGGTAAGGGAAATCCGACTTCCGCAACACTTGCGCGGTGTCGTCGGGAAGCACGATGTCGGACCCCGAATAATTCTTGTGCACCAGGGGCTTCACGCCTGCGCCGCTGGCATCGGGCGCCGTATCCACGTGTGCGCAGAAACAAAGTACCGGCACTTTTTTATCCGTGGTTGCGGGGATGGTGGCATAGACATAACCGAATTCATCCATGGCTGCATCCTCCACGCCCATGGCCTTCAGCTCATCAACCAAAATGCGGGACAGGTCTTTTTGTTTCTCCGTGGTCGGATGCGCATCGGAAAGCGGGTCACTCTGCGTGTCGATCTGCACATAGCGCAGGAAGCGCTCGGAAGCGGTGAAGGCGTAGGTCTGGAACATGAAGCGAAGTAAAGGCAAAATTCAAAAGGCTAAAATCAAAAGTCAAAAATCAAATAGTTTAGAGGCGGCGTTTTCTGATCGTTTCGACCAGCATTCGATGCCCTCCTGTTGCGGAACCGGATCTGTTCGAATCATCAAAGGGTTCCTGGGGAGCAGAAATCCAGCAACGAAAGAAGATAAAAAAAGCCGCTCCATAATGGAGCGGCCTATTGTACCTTTTGACTTTTGACTTCTTACGGCATGATGATGCGCGACTGGGGAACGATCTCCACCAGCTCGATGTCGAAAATGAGGTCCTGTCCGGCCAGCGGATGGTTGGCGTCGAGGATCACACTTTCTTCTTTTACCTCGGCCACCGTTACGGGGAAGGACTGGCCCTGGCCATTGCTCATCATCAGCTGGGCACCGACTTCGGGATTCATTTCCGGGGGAAACTGATTCTTGGGGAATTCGATGATCATCTCCTGGCTCTTCTCGCCATAGGCGTTCTGCACGTCGATCTCAACGGTCTTCTTGTCGCCCACCTGCATGCCACGTACGCCTTCGTCGAAACCGGGGATCACCTGGCCGCTGCCGACCTCAAATTCCAGGGGTTCGCGACCCTGTGAGGAGTCGAATGTTTCGCCGCTGCGTAATTTGCCGTGATAGTGAACACGTACCTTGTCACCGTTCTGTGCTTGTTGCATGATTTTCTTCTATTAGGTCAAAAAATTTAGATCTTCCTTCATGCTTGTACTGCACATACCAGGTGGGGTGAAGCAGAAAAAACGAGCAGAAGCAGGCCGGCAAGGTACTAATCTTTCCTTTTGGAGCTACATTTCCGGAAATTTGGAACATGAAATTCCTCACGCTTGCCTGCCTCTCCGGACTGCTCTTCCTCGCCTGCACCCGGAACCGGATTCCACAAAAACCGAACCCGCTTTCCCCCATCACACCCGGCGCCGGGCGCATCAGTACCTACCTTCCCCTGATCCAGGGCAAGCGGGTAGGCATCTTCGCCAACCAGACCTCTACCGTCGGCGCCACGCACCTGGTTGACACCCTGAAAAAACTGGGTATCGACCTCCGGGTGATCTTCGGTCCCGAGCACGGCTTCCGCGGCACGGCCGACGCCGGCGAGAAAGTGGGCAACTATACCGATGCGCAAACCGGGATACCGGTGGTCTCGCTCTACGGCAGCAAGCGCCGCCCGTCAACAGATGACCTGAAAGAAGTGGATGTGCTCCTCTTCGACATCCAGGATGTGGGCGTACGCTTCTACACTTATATCTCGTCGCTGGAAGAGTTTATGAACGCGGCCTTCGAGGCCGGCAAACCCCTGCTCCTCCTCGACCGCCCCAATCCCAACGGGCACTACGTCGACGGCCCTGTGCTGGAGCCGGCCTTCAAATCCTTTGTAGGCATGCAGCCGGTACCCATCGTCTATGGCATGACCATGGGTGAATATGCCATGATGCTCGCCGGCGAGCGTTGGCTGAGCGAAGGCGCCAACCTGCGTAACGACTACTACAAACGCGCAAAGAACTCGGCCGACACGGCTTTTCATTTCCTGGTGATCAAGAACGCGAATTACACGCATCTGAGCCGCTATGCCTTGCCAGTGAAACCATCACCCAATCTCCCGGAAATGCAGTCCATCTACTGGTATCCCTCCACCTGCTTCTTCGAAGGCACGGTACTCAGCGAAGGACGCGGCACCGACAAGCCCTTCCAGGTCTTCGGCCATCCCTCCCTGCCGAAGAACCTCTATTCCTTCACGCCCACCTCAAGGGAAGGCGCCAAAGAGCCCAAGCTCAGGAACCAGCTTTGCTATGGCTGGAACCTCAACGGATCGGTGGAAGAGGTATGGAAGCGCGTGGATAACCGGGTGCAGCTCTTCCCGCTGCTCCAGGCTTACCAGGCTTTCCCGGACAAGGATAATTTCTTCCTCAGACCCCGCGTGGCCGATCCAAAGCCGGCCAACTGGTTCTTCAACCTCCTGGCCGGTAACGCGAGCCTGATGGAACAGGTGCGCGGCGGCAAAACCGAATCCGAGATCCGCCAGAGCTGGGAACCCGGCCTCCAGGCCTTCCGGCAGATCCGGAAGAAGTATTTGCTGTACGCTGAATAAGTGGAATCGGAGGATGGGCCTCTATTCAGCATTATCCGCACCGCTTTTTGAACCCCGCCTGCGCTTAAGCTTCAGCGGACGGAGCACGGAGGCACAAAGACACAAAAACACGAAGGTTATTTATTGAAAAGATTATCCGTCAACGATGGAAGTGGTGGGACGGTTGGTAAACGGTAGGCGCGCTTCACTTCTTCATTTCTTGTTCCCGACTTCGCTAAAGCTTCGTCGGGCAGGCTTTATTCTTTATTCTTTATTTCCGCACCTTCGCAGCTATGGATTACAAGGACCTCCGGATCGTTTTTATGGGTACGCCGGAATTCGCCGTGGCTTCACTCGATGCTTTGGTGCAGTCGGGGTGTACGATCGTGGCGGTGATTACCGCACCGGATAAGCCGGCCGGCAGAGGCATGAAGCTGCAGCAGAGCGCCGTAAAGAATTACGCCGTGGAAAAAGGTTTGACCGTGCTGCAGCCGGAGAAGCTGAAGAATCCCGAATTCCTGCAAACGCTTCGCGAGCTCAGGGCCGACCTGCAGATCGTGGTGGCGTTTCGCATGCTGCCCGAAGTGGTGTGGAACATGCCGCCCCTCGGTACGGTCAATGTGCATGGCTCCCTCCTCCCGCAATACCGCGGGGCAGCGCCCATCAACTGGGCGGTCATCAATGGCGAGGAGGAAACGGGCGTGACCACGTTCAAACTGAAGCACGAGATCGATACGGGCAACATCCTCCTCCAGGCACGCATGCCCATCGGAGCGAATGAGACCGCCGGCGACGTACACGACCGTATGAAGGAATTGGGCGCCGCCCTTCTCGTGGATACCGTGCGCGGACTGGCCGATGGCAGCATCGAAGAATTACCACAAGAGCAGGTAGAAGCAACGATCATCAAACACGCACCCAAGATCTTCACCGACACCTGCCGCATTGATTTCACGAAAACCACCGAAGAGGTGCACAACCTCGTGCGTGGCCTCTCTCCTTTCCCGGGCGCATTTACCCAGCTCGAAGGAAAGCTGTTCAAGATCTACCGTAGCGAGAAAAAGATCGGGGAACATGCGGACCCGCCGGGCAGCTTCCAGACGGATGGCGGGACCAGCCTGCGCTTTGCCTGCGCCGACGGTTACCTCATCGTGAAAGAGCTGCAGCTCGAAGGCAAGAAACGCATGGCGGTGGAAGATTTTCTGCGCGGACACCGGTTCGGCCCACAATAAAAATAGATCGCCCGAAGGCGATCTATTTTCCGCAAATTGTGATCTTATTTTAATAATTTATCCGCACAATGAATTTGTCCGTATCGCTCACATCGAGCACGGAAGCGGCGGCATTGCTGATCCGCAGGTCGTAGCCCTGGTTCTGGCGGATGCCGCTCATGGGTCCCAGCACCTTGGCGTAGATCACTTTATTATTCGTGGGATTGACCAGTTTGATGATGGTGCCCGGCTCCGTTTTGTCCATCAGCGCATAGAACTTTCCGTCCTGCCAGCCGCTGGAGGTTTTGAAGATGCCGGCCGATGCAGTCTCGTCCACTTTGGCGGGGCTCGACTTTACCTGCTGCTCATAAAGTGCGCGGAAATAACCGCCGTTGTTCGAACCCGGGATGGCTACGGAACTGGTGGAGCGGTTGGCTACCGGCTCCGGGCGTGGCACTACAACCTCGGGCTTCTTCTCTTCCGCCGGCTTTACCGGCTCGGGCTTGCGCTCTTCCGCTGCCGGTTTGGTTTCGATGGGCTTAGTCTCTACGACGGTTTTCTTTTCTTCCTGCACCGGCTTCTTCTCCGGCTGGGCAGGCACCGAAGCTGTGGCTTCACCCGCGTTGAGGTAGCCCACGATCAGCTTCTGTCCGGTGGATATATTGTCGTTCGCCAGCTTGTTCCACTTGCGCAGGCTGGCCATGGTCACATCATTGTTGTTCTGGCTCACCCGGTACAGGCCTTCCTTGGCGCCAACCACATAGTACACAGGCTTGCCCTTCGTTTCCGCCTGGGTGAAATTGGCCTTGTTGAGCGGGATCTGAAGTTTCTGACCCACAACGAGCCCCTTGTTCATGTCCACGTTGTTGAAAACAGCGATGTCTTTGGGTGCGAGGTGATAGAGGCGGCCAACCGAGTAAAACGTTTCTTTGGCAACGACCGTATGTTCGAGGAAGAGGCCTTTATCGTTATGCTTCACCAGCAGCTCGCCCTGGGCGAAAAGGAAGGTGGAGATGGAGAGAAAGATGGCAAGCACCAGTGATTTTTTCATGTGGATAGGTTTTGTTCTGGCGAAGGAAAGCGGTTCGTCCTCCCCTCGTCGGTTAGCGTCAGCAAATATGCAATTTAATTTCCAAGGCCCTCAGTTCGACTGCTTCAAAATACGAATTTCCTTGGGGTAATAATTGTTTACCCTGTTGGGCAGAACGTTGACCCAGCCCAGTGCCTGGCCCTGGTAGCGGACCGTCTGCCAGCCCTTTTCCGCCGCCTCCACCTGGATATCCTGCCGTTGCAGGTACCGGATGGCCATTTCGTAGGAAAGTTCTGCATACGGCTTTGCCGCGGAAAGGTGCTGGCTCAGCGCCAGGGCATGATCCGGCACCAGCCGGTCTTTCATGATCGCGCCCATCCGCAGGCCGGCATAAGTAACGTGCAACTGCGCGCGCAATTGCCCGAAATCCGAAAAATGTTCGGGCGATATCGCAAAGAACTGATCACCGTTTCGCAGGAACTCCAGCTCCCGGTCAGTCCAGCTGCGGAGGATGGCTGCCTCTTTGGCCGTCGCCTTTTCGAGCCCGGCTTTTTTCTCCCGTCCCGGTGACGCGGCGGCTGTTTTGCTAAAGGCGGAGAGAAAGAACCCTTCCCCCTTCACCTTATCGGGATAAAAACGATAGCCCAAAGCCCTGTGCACCGGCGAAATAGCAGGAATCACGCCCCATTCAGTGTCCACCTGCAAGGGGCGGTTCTCCATGTCCATCGATCCCACCAGCCAGTCGGCGATCACCTCATCTTCCTCCGGGGAAAAGGAACAGGTAGAGTACACCAGCAGTCCTCCTTCTTTCAGGCAGGGCAGGGCGTCGGCCAGGATGCGCTGCTGCCGGCCGCTGCACAGCTGCACGTTGGCCGGGCTCCATTCATCGATGGCATCGGGATCCTTCCGGAACAGGCCACTGCCGCTGCAGGGCGCATCCACCACCAGCACATCGAAAAAACCTTCGAGGCGGGCAAAAGCCGCAGGGTCGTTGTTGGTCACCACCACGTTGGCGCCACCCCAGCGGATAATATTATCGGTAAGCACCGGCACGCGGGTCCGGATCACTTCATTGCTCACCAGCAGGCTGTCACTGGAAAGGAGCACTTGCAGGTGTGTGGACTTACCACCGGGCGCCGCGCAGAGATCCAGCACGCGCAGGGGCCCTTCGGGTGCCAGCTGGCGGATGGCCTGCTCGAGGAACATGCTCGAGGCTTCCTGCACATAGTAGGCGCCCGCATGGAACAGCGGGTCGAAGGTGAAGGATGGCCGGGGCGCGACATAAAAACCGTATTCCGACCAGCGGACCGGCTCAAAAGCGATCGTGCTGCTTTCCGGTACGCCGATCACCGGCAATTCCGTTTTTACCTTGTTGGGATTGCGGCGCAGCGAGGTCACCGTGCTGCCCGAAGCATGGACCTGCACAAAAGCCTCCCGGTCGAATCCGGCCACTCCATCCAACGCATCCAGCAAAGCCGTAGGCAAAGATTTCACCATCGCTGCAAATTGCCCCAAATCTCCCATTATTCATCATTTTCCCCTTCTTCCCTATTTCTGCATTCCTTGTTCCTTATTCTTTACTCTATATTCCTTCCTCAAAACACCTTGCCGCCAAGAAGCGCGTTCGCCTGTCCCACATTCGTGTTGTAGGCCTTCAGCACCTCCGACACCACCCGGATGCCTTCCTGTGCTTCCTTCCAGTTGCGTTGCTCGATGGCCTCGCGGATCCCCGGAAGGGTCTTCACCCCGTAGCCGGTATAGAAGCCCGGCGCATAGATCTGGTGCCGGTACCACGAACGGCGCGGCAGTCCCTGCGGCGAGGTCAGGCTGCGCTCGGCTTGATAGAGGATCCCGTTCAGCTGGTTGAGCTGGGCCACGGGCAGTTGCGTTGCTTTCGCGTAGCGCTTCTGGAATTCTTCCGTGAGTCCCTTCAGCTCCACCAGCAGGTTATCCAGCTCGCTGAAGTTGAGATAGGGAACGGCTTCCGACGCTTTGGGCGCGGCGTAGTTTTTCTTCGGATCGCTGGCCAGGCGATAGGCCTGCTCACGGATCAGGCGGTTCTCTGTTTCCGCATCGGTGCGCATATTATCCGTCAGGGTCTTCACCTCCGTGGCATACTCATTCAGCGTCCGGTAAAACGCGCTGAACTCGAAGGGCAGCAGATCGGCATTGGCCAGGCGCATCGTCAGGCGGCCGGCTGTTTTCGCCAGCGTCACGCCATACTGGAAACCGGGATCCTTGAAGCGCGTGAAATGATCGTAGGAATCGTAGATCGAATGGTATTCACCGCCGGCATTTTCCCCGCCGAAGCCAAGGTCGAGTGAGGCGATGCCCAGGTGCTGGATGAAGGGAGAATAATCGGAGCCGGCACCAAGGGCAGAGAGCCGGTAGGTCTTGTTGCCCAGCAGCCGGGCCCGCGCAGCGCGGTCGCCATCCACCAGCGCCTTGGCATAGCGACGCTCCCGGATGCTCACACCGGTCTGGGGATCCGTCACGTCCTCGAGCACTTCGTTCACAAAGGGCTCGAGCGTATGCGAGCCCGAAGCCCCGATGAAGCCCCGGCCCGACGCATCGGAATTGATATAGACCACGGCTTTGCGGCGAAGTTCCTCGGCATGATCTTCCGCCCATTCGGTGGAGCCGAGCAGGGCCGGTTCTTCACCGTCCCAGCCACAGTAAACGATCGTGCGCTTCGGACGATAGCCTTTCCGGTACAGCTCTCCTACCGCCCTTGCTTCTTCCAGCACGGCCACCATCCCGCTCAGCGGGTCGGAGGCGCCATTTACCCAGGCATCGTGGTGGTTGCCGCGGATGATCCATTCATCCGGGAGCTCGCTTCCCGGCAGTGTGGCGATCACATTGTGCACCGGCTTCTGCTCCCAGTTGAATTCCAGCTTCAGGTGCACCTTGGCCGTTCCCGGACCCGCATGATAGGTGATCGGCAAGCCGCCGCGCCATGCTGCGGGCACCACCGGTCCGCCCAGCGATTGCAGCAGGGGCAGAGCGTCTTCATAGGAGATCGGCAAAACGGGGATCTTCATAATGGTAGTGGCCTCCTTGCGGTCGAGGCGGCGGGCATCCCTGGTGGCGCCAATGCCCGGCGTCAGCGGGTCGCCGGGATAAACCGGCATGTCCATCACCGAGCCGCGCTGCGCGCCTTCCTTCGGACGAAAAGGCCCGTCGGGATAGGTATCACCCTGCACATAGCCATCATCGGCCGGATCGGAGTAGATCAGGCAGCCCACGGCGCCATGTTCATAGGCCACCTTCGGCTTGATGCCCCTCCAGGAGCCGCCGTATTTAGCGATCACGATCTTGCCTTTCACGCTGATGCCCATGCGCTCCAGCTCTTCATAATCGGCGGGGATGCCGCGGTTTACGAAGACCAGTTCGGCCGTCACGTCGCCGTCGGCGGAATAGGCATTATAACTGGGCAGCTGTTCGAAGCGCTGGCCCGAAGTGCGGTCGGCTGCGAGGGCCGGCTCTTCCAGTTTCGCTTTATAGGGCTTGGCCCCAAGCAATTCCAACACCCGGGTCTTAGGCGTGGGAAAGAGCACGGAATAATTCGTGATCTCGACCTTGTAGCCCCATTGCCGGAACAGGCCGGCCATGTACTCGGCATTGGCCTTGCCTCCCGGTGATCCGATGTGGTGAGGCCGCGCCGAGAGCTGCTTCATCCAGGTGTCGAGGTTAGCGGGACTAAGCTGCGCGTCGTATTGTTTTTCCCAGCCCAGTTGCTGGCCGGCCCGGCTGTCGGTAAACCCCATCAGTTTCTGGGCGCCGGAGCTGAGGCAGAACAGGGTGGTCGTAGCAAGAAGGAAGGCTTTCATCAGCAGGTGGTTTATCCAACAAGTTAAGGATTAAGCCGATTCGGGATCACCTTCCCGATTTGCCTTTTTAAACGATAATCTAAAAAATTCGCCTTATAAGGCTATATTGTGAAAAATTCGCCCATGCTCAGCGCCGTGATCACTGCGGACATCGTTAACTCCACCCAGCTGCCCCGGGCGGAGCTGCGGAAACTGATGCAGGCCATCGAAGCCACCCTGCAGCCCTACCTGCACGAATTCTACCGGGGTGATTCGTTCCAGGCCTTCGTGCCGGAAGCCGAGGGTGCCTATGCGCTGGCCCTCCTGCTCCGCATCCAGGCGCGCCGCGCCGATGCGGGTTGCGATATCCGGTGCAGCATCGGCATCGGCCCGATGAAAGCAAAGCCCAAACTGCTGCGCACGGCCACGGAAGACGTATTCGTTCGCTCCGGGCGGCGCTTCGACAGCCTTAGGGAACCCGAGCGCCTGGCGATCATCGCTACGGAAGAAGAACTGCGCCTCGATTCCGCTTTCCGCCTGCTGGCCGGACACACCGATCAGCTCCTCGCACAAATGACCCAGAAACAGGCGGCCGTACTCTCCGAATTACTCCAGGGAAGGAACCAGGTGGAGACCGCCAAACGCCTGAAGAAATCGCAGGCCACGGTAAACAAGCATGTGCAGTCGGCCGGCTGGCCTGTGCTGGAGAAACTGCTGGCGGAATATCGTATCTTGACCGGTTCAATCGCCCGCTGATATGGAAACCGCATTGCCCTGGCTGATCAAGCTCCTTCTCGCCCATCTCCTTACCGATTTCGTGCTGCAGCCCGGCAGCTGGATCCGCAGCCGCAACGAAAAGCACTTCGCTTCGCCCCATCTCTACCTGCACGGCGCGGTGACGGCATTCGTGGCCGGTATGTTCATCGGGCCCTCCTACTGGATCACGGTCCTTGTCATTCTGCTCACGCACACCCTGATCGATGGCTGGAAATCCTATCGCCCGCAAACCAGCCTCTATTTCCTGCTCGACCAGGCCGTTCACCTGTTGGTGCTCCTCGCCTGCTGGTATTTCACCTTCTTCGGTTGGAAAGACATCCGGGCTGCCCTGGTCTTTGTTCAACAGCCACGTAACCTGATCCTTGCCACCGCCTTTGTACTCGTGACGCAGCCGGCTGGCATCCTCATCGGCCAGCTCACCCACCGCTGGCGCAAGCAGTTGCCGGAAGCCGAATCGCTTGGAAATGCCGGAAAATGGATCGGCATCCTCGAACGCCTCATCATCCTCATCCTCGTGCTCTACAACCAGTTCGGCGCCATTGGCCTCCTCGTAGCCGCCAAGGGCCTCCTCCGTTTCAATGAACCCAACCGGCAGGAGATCAAAACCGAATACCTCCTCATCGGCACCCTGCTCAGCATATCCTTCTCCCTGCTGACGGGCATCGTCGTAACAAAGCTTTTGGCGTAGAGAGAAAGAACGCAGATGGTCATGATCGTCATGATAAGTATGATCTCTTTTAAACGAACAGGTATTAAGAACTAAAAAGCTCCTCGCCAAGGAGGAGCTTTTTCATATCTGCGAAATCATCTAAATCATCACAATCCGCGTTCTTTTTCTCAAAGGTTTTTGATCTCCCCGATCAGATCCTGCAGCACTTTCTTCGCATCGCCGAAGAGCATGGAGGTCTTGGGGCGGAAGAAGAGGTCGTTCTCGATACCGGCGTAGCCGGGCTTCATCGAGCGCTTGTTCACGATCACGGTCTTGGCCAGCTCCACGTCGAGGATGGGCATGCCGTAGATGGGCGAAGCAGGATCGGTTTTGGCTGCCGGGTTCACCACATCATTGGCCCCCAGAATGAGCACTACGTCGGTGGTGGGGAACTCTTCGTTGGCCTGTTCCATCTCCTGTAATTTTTCATACGCCACATCGGCTTCGGCCAGCAGCACGTTCATATGACCGGGCATGCGTCCGGCAACGGGGTGGATCGCATATTTCACTTCGACGCCCCGCTCGTTGAGCAGCTTCTCCAGCTCGTGGCAGGCATGCTGGGCCTGGGCTACGGCCAGGCCATAACCCGGAACGATCATCACGCGGTTGGCATAGGCCATCACCACGGCTGCATCGGAAAGCGAGATCTCCTTATGCTGGCCCTGCTCCTTGCCATCGGCAGAAACAGCTCCGGGCTTGCTGCCGCCGAAAGCGCCAATGAGCACGTTGCCCAGTGAGCGGTTCATCGCCTTGCACATGAGGATCGTGAGCAGGGTTCCTGCCGCACCCACGAGGATACCGCCGGTAAGCATCACCTTGTTATCGTAAAGGAAGCCGCCACAGGCCGCGGCCACGCCGGTGAAGGAGTTGAGCAGCGAGATCACCACGGGCATGTCGGCGCCGCCGATGGGCAGCACGAAGAGCACGCCGTAAAGCAGGGAGGCGAAAAGGATCGTATAAAAGATCACATAGACCGAAGTGTCGATATGCACTTTGGTAAAGGGCAGCGGCTTCAGGATCACTTTGCCGGCCGTGTTCACCAGCTCACCGTTCTGGATGGAATACGAAGAGCTGATGATGGAAAGCAGGGTAATGGAGAGGCCGATGATGAGGCCGAGGATGGCGAGGTTGACGATATGCTGTCCGCGGAAGGACTTGTCCTTCACTTTTCCATTCAGCTTGCCCCAGGCGATCATGGAACCGGAGAACGATACGGAGCCGATGATCAGCCCCAGAAAGATGGTAGCGAGCTTGCCGTAGTCCAGCGGAAGGCCGAAGGCCATGACCGAGAGATCATCGCCCTGGCTGACGATCCGGTCCACGAAATCATCGTGCAGGTAGTGGTTGAACTCCATCACCGAGATCAGGGCTGCGCAGGCGCCGCCCATGCCATTGAAGAGGCTCACCATTTCGGGCATGGCGGTCATCTTCACCTTCTTTGCTGCCAGCACACCCACGATACCGCCGATGACCAGGGCCAGGAAGATCAGTGGAAGGTTGTGCAGCTTCTCTTCCG
>CBHWDR010000027.1:0-13522 GCA_966112575.1 uncultured Chitinophagales bacterium | reverse complement strand
AAACTAATTACACGAATTCCTGCAGTCGAAGCGTCACTCCTACTGCCATCCTATTCTGAGTGTGGAGAAATTGGATAAAACAAAGACCCAGACACCTTCGAGATAATTCGGGTAATCCGATAAAAATTCGTGTAATCCTACTGGCTCACGTACTGCGCACCCGGGCGGTAGGGATTATACCAGACACCCTTATATTCACGCACGATGACCTCGATCTGGCGATCGACCTTGTTTTTCTGTAGGTCATATTCCTGTTTGAAATCGCCGCCATAGAAGAAGTAGGCGGTCTGGAACATGCGGGCATTCACGCCGCCCTTGTAATCGCGGATGATGTCGTAACAATCGGTACCGGTTTCGCGGTAAATGAGTTTCATCAACACGCGGCCCTGGTACACGCTCATGTTCTTCATCGGGTCCTCAAATTCGCGGCGCAGGTCTTTCTCGCGGGATTTGATGTATTTCTTGCGCGCCGACCTGGACATGCCGGTCACCTTAGCATTCACTTCATTGATGATGGCGCTGGCCTTTTCAGCGAGGGGATAACAGAAGTAAACGGCGTTCCGAAGCCGGTTGTAGTCCTTGATCGATTGGGCCAGCTTGGCCATATCCCCATTGGCGACAAAGACCATCTCCATGTCGGAATAGGGCATCCACTCATGATCGTAATAGATCGCCGGCACCCGGATCGTATCGTTCGGCCCCCACTTCGATTTATCGATAGGCGGCACCTTCTCCTGCACCTGCGCTTTCAACGCGGAGCCCAGCAGCAACAGGATCAGTAGAGGAAGAAGCGGGCGCATACCTAAAAGTACAAAACGCCGGCGCCAAAAAGAACAGCCCCGGATGGCGGGGCTGTTTAATATTCTCTAAAATTGAGGTGTTCAGGCTTCCTCGTTGATCTCCTCCAGCACCCCGCTCCGTCCGGCTGCGGCTTTCGCCAGCTTTTTCTTGCGCCTGCGGTTCAATGCGCTGACGAAGAAACCGATCACCGTAATGATCGTGCCCAGCCAAACCAGGTTGATGAAGGGGAATTTATACACTTTGAGCGTCACATAAGGAACAGGGATCTCCGACTCGCGGATGCCCAGGTCGGCATGATCGCCTTCGTTCTTCTGCAGTTGCACCACCAGGTTCTCTTGGATCAGGGTGTCCGGCTGCACGTAGGTCTGCCCTTGCTTGCTCACCAGGATGGCTTTCATCGTATAGCGCGACTTGCTCTGTGCCTGCACCTGCAGGGTTGCCACCGAGGCGCTGTCCACCGTTTCCAGGCCCGGGATATTCTTCACCGTCTGCAGGCTTTCGAGAATGATGAAGCCCTTCGAATACCAGGCCGTATCGCCCGGGTTCAGGTGTGCCGTCCGGAACTGGGCCGTATCCTTCAGTTTGGAGTAATCAGAAAGCGAAGTAATGTATGCGAACACATCATAATTCCAGAAATGCTGGGCATCGGGGTTGGCCATCAGGCCTTCGTTTCCTTTATAGTTCACAAAGGCATTGGGCTCGAGCGCGAACCTGGTTGCACTGTCCTTGCTCACGAAATCGAGGTGGTAATACCAGAGCGGCTTCTTGGGGTGGGTCGAATCCTTGCTGTACGTGACCCAGTAGCTGCCCATGTCGGTGCGCATATCCTTCAGAAGCGTCAGGTTCTCACCCGGGTTCTCCTTGCTGTTGTCGCCAAAATAAGCCGGAATGCCGCCTCGGTACAGCGAAAGCACTTCTTTTTTCGAGGAAGAGATCAGGATGCCCGCAAGCAGCATCGCAAAGCCCAGGTGTGCAATAGCGCCCCCGGCGCGGGCCAGTGAACGGAAACCCGTGAACATATAGAGGCCATTGGCGATCACCGAATAAATGGCAGCAGCCAACGCGATCCAGATTGCGGCCATGTAGCCTGCGCCTTTCTCCCGGAAATTGACATCGCCGAAGCCCAGTACCAGTCCGGCTACCACCAAACCGATCACCGTGGGCAGCAGGAGGCGGCGCAGGAAGGATTTGGGGGTCGACTTGTATTTGAGATACATGCCTACGGCCGTGAACAGGCCGATGATGATGGCGACGAAGATCTGGATGCGGTTGTATTGATAGGCCGTCTCCTCACCTACTGCTAGCGGCTTGAAAAGATCGTCCTTCGAAAGCAGATGGGCGAATTTGTTGAAGATCGGGATGGAGGTCATGGCGATGATCACCAGTGCTGAGAGGAAGAGCACCAGGGAACCGACGAACATCCAGAACTCCCGCGCCGATGTTTCCTCTTCCTTGGCGATGAAGGGGATCTTCTTATAGCGGCTGATGAAGAACCAGGCCGAAGGCAGGGCAAAGGCCAGGAGGAACACCCGAAGGTGCCATTTGGTGATCCCTTCTCCGGTGAACGCGTGCACCGAAGTCTCCTGCAGGTCGCCGCTGCGGGTGAGGTAGGTTGAGTACAGTACCAGCACGAAGGTGAGGATGAAGAAGAGGAAGGTGGTCCGGAGCGCGTTGCCCGTGTGCCGGTAGATCAGCAGGGTATGCACGCCGGCAACCAGCACCAGCCAGGGCACAAGCGAGGCGTTTTCTACCGGGTCCCAGGCCCAGTAACCCCCGAAGTTGAGCGATTCGTATGCCCAGGCGGCGCCCATCATGATCCCGAGTCCGAGAATACCTGCAGAAAACAGGGCCCAGGGCAGGGCGGAACGGGTCCACTCCTTGAAGCGCCGGGTCCAGAGGCCGCCGATCGCGAAGGCGAAGGGAATGATGGTGGAAGCAAAACCCAGGAAAAGTACCGGCGGGTGGATCACCATCCAGTAGTTCTGCAGCAGGGGGTTGAGGTCATTGCCGTCCTGGATGAACTTGAGGTAATTCTTGTAATTGTCTTCGATCGCCAGCATGGGAATCTGCGCCTTGAGGTCGAAAGTATTGCGCAGGAGCTTGAAGGGGTTGGAGCCCACCTCCCAGCCAAAGATGTTACCGATGATCATGGTCGCCAGCAGGATCTGGGTGAACGAGACCACGGCCATGACCGGCGCTTCCCATTCTTTCTCGCGCCAGATGATGATCAGGCCCAGGATGCAATGCCAGATGCTCCAGAGGAGGAAGCTGCCCTCCTGCCCTTCCCAGAAACAGCTGAGCAGGTATTTCGGTTCCAGCGCCCGCGACGAGTGCTGCCATACATACTGGTATTCGAAATAGTGATTGGCGATCAGGTAAACGAGGATCCCGAATACCGAGGCAACCGAAACCACTTCAAGGATGAAGAAGATGCGGGCCAGGCGTTTCCAGGCAAGGACGTCGCTGAAGATCGAGGAGTCCGTAGCCGCGGAATGGCCACCCAGCGAACGGCTTTTCTGCACGCTCATGATATAGCTGAACGTGGCGCCGATGGAAGAGATCAAGGAAAGGATCAGGAAAAAATGGCCCCACTTCCCGGGCGCCAGGTGCTCACCTACAAAGTCCATGCGTCTGTTTATTTATAGTCTGCCGATGCGCTGCTGTTGAGGTTCTTTTCAGCCTGCTTCATGTCATCCTTGTATTTCGAAGGACATTTCATCTGGATCTTGTTGCATTCGAAAAAGCCGTCGCGCATATAGCCGTTGAGGTCGATGCCCTCGCTGCGTTCCATATCGGTGGGCTTGGCATTGCTGTACAGCACCTTGCTGCGCTTCCCTTCCTTATCCAACGCATAGAAAACCGTAAGGTTCGGATTCCGGACCGCATCGTACTCGATGGGCGCCGTTTTATCTAGCTGCACCTTTACCACCACATACTGGTTTTTCTTTTTGGAGGCCGAGGAAAAGGTTTCCTGGGTGGTCAGGTCTTTAATGAAGAAGGACATGCCAATGATCCCGCCCATGACAAGGAGCAAAAGGATGAGATGAATCTTTTTCATTGAGGAGCGATTTAGTCCGGTATTCCGTTGGTTTTCGAATTGCCCGGTCCGGCAGCGCAAAGGTAGGCCAAAACCAGTCGGGCCATCGGTTTTTCATCGTGATTTTCCTCAGGCCACCCGGTTTTCACAAAACAATAATTCTGGCCCCGCACCCTTATTTTGCCGCATCGGGTAAGGGGGCTAACTTGCACCGCTTTCAATGTACAGCTATGGCCGATCTATCGAATTTTGACCCGAACAGTTGTGGCAACCCCAACAACAATATTTTTGGCCTCCCCTTCACCGAGGATGAAGCCCGCCTTGTGATTCTGCCCATTCCCTGGGAGGTAACGGTGAGCTTTGGCTCCGGCACGGCGCGGTCGGCCGAACAGATCATGAAGGCCAGCCTCCAGGTGGACCTCTTCGACCCGGACGTGCCGGATGGCTGGAAAGAAGGATTCCACCTCCGCGATTCCGACCGGAAGATCCTGCTCAAAAGCGACTATCTCCGCAAGGAAGCGGAACTTTATATCGACTACATCTCGAAGGGAGACGTGGTGGAAGATAACCAGTTCATGTGCAAGACCCTGAAAGAGGTGAACGAAGGATCGTATTTCCTCAACAACTGGGTTTACCAGCAAACGAAGGCCCTGCTCGATAAGGACAAGCTCGTCGCCCTACTCGGCGGCGATCACAGCACCCCCCTCGGCTTCATGAAGGCCATCGGCGAGAAGCATGGCGACTTCGGCATCCTGCAGATCGATGCGCATTGCGACCTCCGCGAAGCCTATGAAGGATTCGTGTACTCCCATGCCTCGATCATGTACAATGCCCTCCGGGAAGTGCCGGCTATCGCCCGCCTGGTACAGGTAGGCATCCGCGACTACTCCCAGGGCGAATACGAGTTCATCGAAGCCAACCGTCCCCGCATCCGCACCTTCTTCGACCGCGAGATCCGCGAACGCCAGTACGAAGGCGAAAGCTACCGCCAGGTGGTGGACGATATCATCAGCCAGCTTCCCGAGAAGGTCTACATCAGCTTCGACATCGACGGACTGGATCCGAAGCTTTGTCCCAACACCGGAACACCCGTCCAGGGCGGCTTCGAAACAGAACAGGTATTTTATTTGCTGAACCGAATTCAAAAAGCCGGCAAAACGATCATCGGTTTCGACCTCAGCGAGGTCAGCACAAGCGAGAATGGCTGGGATGCCAACGTGGGCGCCCGGGTGCTGTTCAAGCTGTGCAACCTGATGGTTGCCAGCAACCCTGCCGTTCATGTATAGTGTACTGATCTGCATCGAAGGCTGGGAAGCCAAACGCAGGAGCGTTCGGCTTCTGCATATCCTGGCTGGCTTTTTCCTGCTGGTAAAGGGCATCGACTACTACCGGTTCACGAGATACGAAGAAGTGCTGCCCGTGATCCCGGTGCTGCTGGTGTCCAGCTTTACCCTGTTTTACGGGTTTTTCCGAAAGAAACTCGATGCCTCCGGTATCTATATCGGTCGCTTCCGGATCGCGGAATCCGCGGCTTTCCTGCTCCTGGCCATCCTCCTGCTGAAAACCGGTAAGGCCATCGAGTACATCGGTGTTTTTGCCTTCGCCGGCCTAACCCTGCTGCTGTATTTCACCGAGCGGAAAGTATTTGCCGAGCCCCTGCTGCTCATTCGGGAAGAAGGGATCACCGTGCCGGGTAACTGCGGCGACCAGCTGGTGCGCTGGGAAGAACTGAACGAAGTGGTGGTGCGCGAAGATTTCATCACGCTGTTCCACCGCGAAGAAAAATACCTGCAGTTCCAGGTGGCCCAGGACCTTTCCACCCTGGAAACCGCCAAGATGAACGCCTTCAGCCTCGAACAGATCGAAGCCCGGAAGGCTTCCGTCCGCCGCGAAGATTAACTCAACCGGCGCTTTTCGAAGTGCCTCAAATCGATACGCTCATGTCTCCGTTTCTGCTTTACTCCGATGGCAAGGGAAATATTTTCGAGGACACCTCGCTTTATGTGGTGGGACGTACGGGCTGGGATGCCCTGCCCATTCCGGAAGACGAATGGATCCCCCTGCCCAATGGCGGTCAGCTCTACGAGCTTCCGGGCCGCCGCGGCATCGGCATCGATGTAAAAACGGGTGAGATGCGCCTTTGCGATAAGGGCTGGGCCGTTGCCGCCTTTATTCCCCCGGCACATACCGGTTTTTATATTGCTGCCTACGAAACGTCCCCCGATGCACCAACGCTCCCGCTTTTCTGTTATACGGCCGTTGGCTGGTGGGATGATGCCTTCTTTGTGCCCGCGGTGCGGATCGAGCAGGATATCCGCCAGGAGTGCGGCGGTTTTGACGAAGGTAAGGTGGTGTCCGGCGTTGACCATATGCTCCAGGCCTACCCGCATAACCGGCTCGTTCAGCACCTCGCCAACAACTGTGCACTGACCTATCACTGCCCTGCTGCCCGCAATTATTTCATCGGCCGCTGGGAGTGCCCCATCCCCTCCTCGCCTGCCTGCAATGCCAACTGTGTTGGCTGCATCTCCTTCCAGCCGGTTGAAGAAAGCATTGTGTCTACCCAGGACCGGCTGACGTTCAAGCCCACGGCCCAGGAGATCATCGAGTATACGGTGCCCCACCTCGAGACGGCTCCTTACCCGATCGTTTCGTTCGGACAGGGCTGTGAAGGCGAACCCCTGCTCATGTGGGAAACGATCCGCGAGTCGATCATCGAGATCCGGAAGCATACGAAGAAAGGAAGCATCAATATCAATACGAATGGCTCGAAGCCGGCTGCGGTGCGCGCACTCTGCGAAGCCGGTTTGGATTCAATTCGCGTCAGCACCAACTCGGCACGCCCCGAGATCTACCTGCCTTATTATCGTCCCAACAACTACCAGTTCGAAGACATCATTGAAAGCCTGAAGGTGGTGCGTGACTTCGGCGGCTGGACATCGATCAACTATTTCGTTTTCCCGGGCATGACAGATTCGGTAGCGGAATACGAGGCGCTGCGGAAGCTGATCATCGATACGGACCTGAAGATGATCCAGTGGCGGAATTTCAATATCGATCCCGACTGGTACCTGGGCAAGATCGGCGTAGTGGATGGCGGTGAGATCCTGGGCATGAAACAGATGATGGAACTGATCCGCGAGGAGTTTCCCGAATTGAAATATGGCTATTTCAACCCGCCGATGGAGCGGATCAAAGGACGCTACGACGCCGACTTCGCGCACTAGTCAAAATTCTCCAAATAGAAAATCCCGGCACCTGCGTGCCGGGATTTCGTTTATAAGTGAATTGCTTAGTCCTTAGCCTGGGTGGTGATCGTACCACGCAGCTCGCCTGTAGGGTTCGCGGTTGTGGCGATACGAATGAACCACCGGCCGGCCAGCAGGTCGGCTTCCTGTGCATCGCTGATGAAGACCTGGCCGCTGGCAAGGCCAACAGGCGAAGGAGCCGTCACACCCACGTTCAGCAGGGGCGTTACGCGGAACTGCACGGTATCGGCGGCACTAGCACGGCCGGGGCCAACAATGGCAGAACCATTTGTGGCTACGGAGCTGGCGATCGCACCTCCCGGAAGATCTTTCCAGTTGATGGAATAGGTAAGGAAATTATTGGTTGCGTCGTAGGTGCCGGAGATCTTGCCGGATGCCGTGGTCGTGACACCACTGGCTGCAGTCAGGTTGCCGCTGACAACATATTGTTCCGCATCATCCTTGTCGCAGGCGGTCAACAGGGATGCAGCCAGCGCAAGCAGCGCGATGGCAGAGAATTTCGACGTTAATTTTTTCATGTGCGTTGTTTTGATTAGAGTTTCCAGTGTTTGTTGTTCCAGGATCAGCAACTCAAGCTTGACAGCTCACGTCGCGTTTTGGTTCACTAATTTCCGTCACAATGTTGAAAAAACCATAACAATGTTACAACATCGCAGAAATTTGTTAAAAACAGGCCTTCCGCCCCCCGAATTCTGTGCAATAGCCTGAACTTGTTCATCGTTTAGAAGTCCAACTGCCACCAACTATATTTGTATGAACAACGCGTTTCCCATGTCGGCACAGTTTGAAAAGGAAAAAAACGTCCAGGCGTCCATTTATACCGGTGTGATCACCGGTGCCCTGATCCTGCTGTTTATCCTGGTCAAATGGCCGGTCATTATCCAGGCCCCTGAGCCCATTGCGGAGTTCATCGATGTCAACCTGGGGAATGGCGAAGTGGGATCCGGCAACGATCAGCCGATGCTCCCCGGCGAGCCGGCCCCGGCTCAAGCCCAGGAATACACCCCGCCAGCCCCCCAGCAAACCACAGCTGCGGAAGACGTGCGGGATATCTCCAATGACAACGAAACCAGCCCGGATGCTGCAGCCGTGACCAAACCGAGGGTCAGCAACCCCACGGCCACCAAGGTCAACCAGGAATCGAAAGTGGCAAAGACCAATACCACGACACCTACCCCTCCTGCCCCCCCGGCTCCCCGTCCGAAGGCAGTGGCCGGTCGCACCCTGGGCGGCAACGGTTCCGGTGGCAATGGCGCTACCGAATATAAGCCCGGCAGTGGCGAAGGCCCGGGAAATGGCGCCGGCGATGCAGGCGTGGTGGGCGGTAATCCCAACGGACGAAATTATTCCGGCCAGCCCCGGGTGATCGGTGGCGCGCGGATCTATTCCATTCCCTCCGCCACCTATCGCGACGACTTCAAGGAGTCGGGCAAGATCTATCTCGATATTTCGGTCAACGCTTCCGGTAAGCTGACCGCCGCTTCCTACCATCTCTCCGGTTCTACCCTGCCGAAATCGAGCCGACAGTATTCGATCGCCGTGGATCGCGCCCGGCAGATGGAATGGCCCAAATATCCCGAAGGCGCCAAAATGGTTGTTGGCTTTAATTTTCAGGTTGGCCAGTAATTTCGCGGTGTGACCTACACCGAAACACTGAACTATCTCTATAACGCACTGCCCATGTTCAGCCGCATGGGCAGCGCTGCGTATAAAAAGGACATCACCAACACCATCCTGCTTTGCCAGGCCCTTGGCGACCCACAAAATCGCTTCCGATCCATTCACGTGGGAGGTACCAACGGCAAAGGATCGGTCAGCCATATGCTGGCTTCCGTGCTGCAGGAAGGCGGCTACAAGACAGGACTCTACACTTCTCCTCACCTCTACGATTTCCGGGAGCGCATCAAGGTCAACGGCCAGATGTGCCCGGAAGCATATGTTGTTGATTTTGTAGAAAAATACCGGGGTACGATCGAAGCCATCGAGCCCTCGTTCTTCGAGATCACCGTGGCGATGGCCTTCGACTATTTTGTGCAGCAGCAGGTGGACGTGGCCATCATTGAAGTGGGATTGGGCGGACGGCTCGACAGCACCAATATCATCCGGCCCGAGTTGTCGGTGATCACCAATATCGGCTGGGATCACATGAACCTGCTGGGCGATAACCTGAAGGCCATTGCCGGCGAAAAAGCCGGCATCATCAAAACGGGCATACCGGTCGTCATTGGCGAGCAACAGGCGGAAACCGATGCTGTTTTCTGCGAACAGGCCCATTCCGTCCAAGCGCCCATCCGGTTTGCAGATGCGGAATACGAAGTGGTCAGCAACCATTTCGGACCCGGGCTCCTTACGGTTGACGTCCGCAACCAACGATCCGGTTCCATCCAGCAGTGGCAGCTCGATCTTCCGGGTCCCTACCAGCTGAAGAACATCCTTACCGTGCTGGCAGCGATCGACCTGGTGCGGGAACGCTGGCCCCTGAGCGATGCATCAGTCAAGGAAGGCCTGCTATGGGCCCGAAGGAACACGGGGCTGCAGGGACGCTGGGAAGTACTGCGTACGGCGCCCACGCTGGTGTTGGAAGTGGCGCATAACAATAACGGGATGGAAGAAATGCTTGGGCACCTCAAGCGGCTGCACTATGATCACCTCCACCTCGTGATAGGGATGGTAAAGGATAAGGATGTGGATGAGGTCCTGCGCCTGCTGCCGAAAGCTGCCCGTTATTACTTCACGCAGGCCGGGATCCCCCGTGCCCTGTCATTCGGGGAACTGCAGCAAAAGGGAGTTGCGAATGGCCTGCAGGGCGAGGCCTTTGCCGATGTGAATACAGCGATCACCGCCGCTCTGCAGAACGCGGGTGCAAACGACCTGGTGATCGTTTGCGGAAGCATCTTCCTGGTGGCTGAAGTGAAGCGGTCAGATTTTGAGCTCGCCTAATTTATCCAATGCATAGAAAATGCAGGAAGTGTGCAGGGCCTGCACGATCTGACGGTCGCGCAACAACTGCCGCACTTCATCGAGGGTGAACAGATGCACTTCCACATCCTCGGTTTCATCGAGCTCCTGCTCCCTGCGCTGCACACCGCCGGTAGCAAGGTACATATGCATGTAGTTATTCGTGGTTGCCGGGTTGGCCGAGATCTTCCCGAGGAAATGAAAGGCCTCGAATTCATAGCCGGTCTCCTCGCGCAGTTCCCGTTCCACCGCTTTGGCGACCTCTTCGCCCTCCTCTACAACGCCACCAGGTGTTTCCAGGCTGATAACACCGAGACCGTGGCGGTACTGTTTCACAAAAACCGCTTTCCGGTCTTTGGTGAGCGCAAAACAGGTAGCCCAGGTCGGGTACTCGAGGGTATAATAAGCAGGCATGACCTTTCCATTGGGCAACGCGCATTTATCCTTCTTAACCGTCAGCCAGGGCGGGTCGCAGAAAATGTACTCCGATTCGATGATCTTCCATTCCATGCCACGAATGTAGGCAAGAAGCAGGCCATGCAGCAGCCAATCACCAGCCTTTGCGTGCCCGTAATGCCGTGACATGCGCCGTATGATGGCGTCCGTGCCAGGCATATAATCCCAACAGGAACCAGAGGCTCATCTCGCGGCCGTGTTCCGGGTGCACCACCGTACGGCTAAACTCTTTTTCACCCAGGGAAGCAAGTAAGGTAGCCCAGCGCTCATGCAGGGCAAAGAGCAGGGTGATGGAAATGTTGATGGGCAGGTCGCGCACGTCGGCCGTGCCTACCCATGCGTTCTCCTCGTAGGGCTTGATGGTGGGATTTTCTTCCGTCAGGCCGAGCTTGAACCGGATATAGGCATTCATATGGCTGTCGGCCACATGATGCACCAGTTGGTGAACGGTCCAGCCGCCCTCACGATAGGGCGTGTGCAGTTGTTCCGCATCCAGGTTGGTACAGGCGGCCTCCAGGGCATTGGGCAGGAAGCGGATATCTGCGATCCACTGCTCACGCAGGGCATCGGAATAGGCTTGCGGCTCGTATTTGCCGAGTGGATACCTCGGGTCCGTTTCGGTAGTTGTATGATTCATCTATCCATCATTTGATCAGTCGAGGATCTCCAGCAATTCGATATCGAACTGCAGGGTAGCACCTCAGGGAATGTCACCACCGGCACCGCGGTCGCCATAGGCGAGTTCCGACGGGATCCAGAGGCGCCACTTGCTGCCCTGGGCCATCTGCGGGATCGCATCCTGCCAGCCTTTGATCAACTGGGTGAGCTTGGCCGTAAACGGTTGATTGCGGCGGTAGGACGAGTCGAACTCCTTGCCACTGAGCAGGGCGCCGGCATAATGGGCCTTGATCATCGCACCGGGGCGGGGCTTGGGGCCATTGCCTTCCACGAGCACCTGGTATTGCATGCCGCCGGGGAGCTCATGAACACCTTCGCGGTTCTTGTTCTCGGCCATGAAGGCCGCGCCTTTGTCTTTTTCTTCCTGGATCTTGTTGTTTCGGAACATACGTAGTTTGTCTTGTAAGCTCATAAATTATGCTTCGCGAAGTGATTTGCCCGTAAGGTGGATGAACACATCTTCGAGGTTGGCCAGCTTCACTTGTTTCTCGCGTTCAAATCCCCCGGCTACCAGATCATCGATAAGCTGATCAGGGGTGTTCAGCGCCACGATCCTTCCGGAGTCGACGATGGCCACGCGGTCGCAGAGGTATTCGGCTTCATCCATGTAATGCGTGGTGATGATCACGGTGGTGCCGCCCTTGCGGATCTCGCGGATCAGGTCCCAGAGATTGCGGCGCGCCTGCGGATCGAGGCCAGTGGTCGGCTCGTCGAGGAAGATGATCTTCGGATCGTTGATGAGGGTGGTGGCAATGGAGAAGCGCTGCTTCTGGCCGCCGCTGAGTTCCTTCACCTTGGCCTTCGCCTTGTCGCGGAGGTTTACCTTGTCGAGCAGAGCCAGCGCGTCCACATCGCGGTTGTACAGGCCTCCGAATAGTGCGATCAGCTCCACCAGGTTAAGGCCGGGGTAAAAGCCGCTGGTCTGCAACTGCACACCAATGATCTTCTTGATCTCGTTTGGCGCGCTGTCGAGGTCAATGCCGTTCACCAGCACCCGTCCCCGCGTTTTGGTGCGCAGGGTCTCGATGATCTCCAGCGTAGTGGATTTGCCGGCTCCGTTCGGTCCCAGAAGACCAAAGATCTCGCCTTCGTAAACGTCGAACGAAATACCCTTGACGGCTTCGAAATTGCCGTAGTTCTTGACCAGGTCCTGTACTTCTATGATCTTGTTCATGTGCTTCAGATAATTACCCTCAGGCTTTTGCCGCTTCATGTGAGCGCACGCAGGCTTCCAGTTCTTCCATCATATCCTTGCTGCCGATAAAGAGCGGGGTACGCTGGTGCAGCTCGGAGGGTTCGATCTCGAGAATGGGCTGTTTGCCATTGGTCGCCTTGCCGCCCGCCATCTCCACGATATAAGCGAAGGGATTGCTTTCATAGAGGAGGCGCAGCTTGCCCTTGGGCTTGTCGATTGTGCCGGGATACATGAAGATCCCGCCCTTGATCAGGTTACGGTGCACATCGGCCACCATGCTGCCGATATAACGCTGCGTATACGGGCCGCCGGTTTCCTTGCTCTTGTTCTGGCAGGTGTTGATGTACTTGCGCACACCTTCTTCATATTGGAAGAAATTGCCGTGGTTCACGGAATAGATCTTGCCGCTGGGCGGGCATTTGATGTCGGGGTGGCTGAGACAGAACTCGCCGATCGACGGATCGAGCGTGAAGCCATTCACGCCGCGGCGGGTGGCATAGACCATCATCGTGGACGAACCATAAACGATATAGCCGGCGGCTACCTGGTTGCGGCCTTTCTGCAGGAAATCTTCCCGGGTCACGAGGGTCCCGCGGTCGGATACGCGGCGGTAGATGCTGAAGATGGTACCGATGGATACATTCACATCGATATTGCCGGAGCCGTCCAGCGGATCGAATAGGCAAACATATTTGGAGTTCTTGCTCACCTCATCGTCGAAGGCCAGGAAATCATCCAGCTCTTCGGAAGCGATGCCCGCGCAAGAAATGCCGTGGCGCAGCACACCAACAAATTGGTTATTGGCAAAAATGTCGAGCTTTTTTACATCCTCGCCCTGCACATTGGTCGTACCGGCATCGCCGAGGATATCCACCAGGCCGGCTTTGTTCACCTCTACGTTCACGCGCTTGGCGGCAAGCCCGATATCGCGGAGAAGAGAGCTCAGTTCGCCCGTGGCCTGTGGAAACTGGCGTAACTGCTGGATCGTAAATTCATCAAGGGTTAAGACGTGTCGGTTAAGTGCACTCATGCAAGCGTATTTAGATACGGACAAATGTACTGGTCTCCTTCCAAATCCCCGCCCCGGAAAAACCCTGGCCATTATCACCTGTCACTTCCCTCCCAATA
>CBHWDR010000026.1:0-13613 GCA_966112575.1 uncultured Chitinophagales bacterium | reverse complement strand
TTGCTCAAACGGGGGCTTTTTCATCTTTGTTTTAAGTCTTTCTTGACCCTATTCCGCCCCCCTTTTTCGTATCTTTACCTACTATGCAATTCTCTTCCTCCCTCCTCGAAAATGCGGTGAATGAATTTGCGAAATTGCCCGGGATCGGAAAGAAAACGGCGCTTCGCCTCGTGCTCCATCTCCTCAAGGAAGAGCCCGAGTCGGTGCAGCATTTTTCCGAGGTGATGAGCCGTATGCGCAGCGAGATCAAGTTCTGCCAGCGCTGCCACAACGTGGCGGATGCCGATGTATGCTCGATCTGCGCCAATTCCATGCGCAAGCAGGAGCTCATCTGCGTGGTGGAAAATATCCGCGACGTCATTGCCCTGGAGAGCACGCAGCAGTTCAACGGCACCTACCATGTACTTGGCGGCGTAATCTCGCCCCTGGATGGTATCGGCCCCAACCAGCTGAATATCGAAACCCTGGTGCACCGGGTGCAGAAGGAAGGCACGGCCGAGGTCATCTTCGCCCTCAGTCCAACGATCCAGGGAGATACCACCATCTACTACATCCAGAAGAAACTTCCCCAGACCTGCAAGGTGACCACCATTGCCCGCGGTATCGCCTTCGGTGGCGAGCTCGAATATGCGGATGAGATGACCCTGGCCCGTTCGCTGCAGAATCGCCTGCCGGTGGATAGCTATGTTTCGGCGCGATAGTCATTTACCGAGCCATCGCTAACATTGAGGATCGTCATTGCGGGCGAAGCAAGAGAAAGAACACGGATTGAACGGATATAACAGATTTGCACGGATAGGATTACTTTGATTCGGAGCTGTTGGCGGGGTGCGACAGGTTTTTGTCACACGGGCGTAGAGAGAGAGAGGAACGCAAAGAATTTTGTTTGGGTCGTTTCTGTGCTCGAGTCTTGCAGGTAAGGGGCAGCCAGTTTCTCTGCTCATTCCTCCAACGCTAAGGCCGCGAAGGTGGGCGCTGGCGCCCACGGAATACAAGTACCTCTAGGTTAGAAGCACACTTCTCCTTCGTTCAGCAGGATGCTCTACTTCCCGCCCAGGCGGGAACCCCTTTGCGTCCCTCCGCGCTCAGAATGATAAACAGAGGAAAAGGTCAACCTCCCCGAAAGCCTCTCCTTCTTTAGGCGACCGGAACATAAGTCTTTGCGGTTTTGCTTCGCTGCGCTCGCAATGACAGTCAAAATGCCGCTCGCAATGCCGCTCACATGAACGTTCATAGAAGGAAGCAGAAGCCGCCAAAGGCCAGCATGACTCTTAGCCTTCTCTTTGTTTCAGAGTGATGAGCAGAGGAAAAGACCGCCCCTCTTCCAATGAAACAAACCTAGAAACGACCGTATCCAAAACTCTTAGCCTTTGCTTCTCTCGCAAGGACGGCTACCAAAGGAAGGAAAGCTGCCACGACCAAAAAAGGAAAAAGATCCGTGTCAATCCGTTCTATTCATTAAATCCGCGTTCTTTCTCTCGCTTCGATTTTCCGGTAATTCTCGTTACTTTTGCCGCAGCCCGGCGGATTTGTTTATTGTTCGGCCTACAGAACTAATAAACGCGAAAACCCTAACCCCTTTCTCGTTTACCTGTTGGTCAGAGCTCCCCGGCGCGCAAAATTTTTTCTATGACCGACATTCGCTCCCTGCTCAATCACCGCATCCTGGTCATCGATGGCGCCATGGGCACCATGATCCAGCGTTATAAGCTGTCTGAAGCCGATTACCGCGGAGAACGCTTCAAGGACTGGCCGGTTGATGTGAAAGGCAACAACGACCTGCTCTGCCTCACCCAGCCGCATATCATCCGGGAAATTCATGGGCACTACCTCGAAGCAGGAGCTGATATCATCGAGACCAACACCTTCAACTCTACCAGCATTTCACTCGCCGATTACCAGATGGAATCCCTCGCCTACGAGATCAACGTGGCGGCGGCGAGGATCGCCAAAGAAGCCTGCTCCCTCGTGGGCTCGGGTGAGCAGAAGTTCGTGGCCGGAGCTATCGGTCCGCTGAATAAAACCCTTTCGCTGTCTCCCGATGTGAATAACCCGGGCTATCGTGCTCTAACGTTCGACGAAGCCGTTGCCGCCTACTACGAGCAGGTGCGCGGACTGGTGGATGGTGGTGTAGACCTCATCCTGATCGAAACGATCTTCGATACGCTCAATGCGAAGGCGGCCATCTTCGCCGTTAAAAAATACTTCCGTGCCGAAGGCAAGCCCGAACTGCCGCTGATGATCAGCGGTACGATCACGGACGCGTCGGGACGCACGCTGAGCGGCCAGACCCTCGAGGCGTTCTATAATTCCATCCGTCATGCCCGTCCGCTGAGCGTGGGCCTCAACTGTGCCCTTGGCGCCCAGGAGATGCGTGCGCACATCGAGGAGCTGAGCGGGATCGCCGAATGCTATACTTCGGCCTATCCAAATGCCGGTCTGCCGAACGCCATGGGCGAATACGATGAGAACCCCGAGGATACCGGGCACTTCATCGAGGAGTGGGCGAAAGCGTGCTTTGTGAATATCGTCGGCGGCTGCTGCGGCACTACCCCCGACCATATCCGCCACATCGCCGAGCACGTGCACGGCCTCACACCGCGCCCACTGCCCCTCGTAAAGAAGGAACTCGTAGCGGAAGAAGCAGCAGAAGTAGAATAACCGGGAGAATTTTCTCCTTCGATAAACGTTTTTTGACATAAAATGCCTCCGCAGCCCGGTTCAAATTTGGCAAAAGAACCACGGAGGCACAATGGCACAGAGTTTCACAGAGGATTTTGAACCGCTATCTCCCAGAGAAGAATGGCTGGCGGTGCAGGTCACTGATATCGCGTACTGGATTCATCGACGGTTAGGTCCCGGACTGCTGGAAAGTGTTTATGAAGCGTGTTTCTGTCACGAACTGGCAAAGCGGAAAATACCCTATCACCGGCAGAAGCCTTTGTCGATCCGTTATGATGATGAACTCGTTCTGGAAGCGGGCCTGCGGCTGGATCTGCTTATTGATGAAAAAGTGATCGTAGAGCTGAAAGCCCAGGAGCTATCCCACGACGTTTGGGAGGCCCAGGTATTAAGTTATCTGAAACTCACTGGGCTCAGGTTGGGTTATGTGATCAATTTCAATGTGCCATTGATAAAAAAAGGTATAAAACGCAAGATTATATAAAACCTCTGTGTATCTCCCTGCCTCCGTGTCTCTGTGGCAAAAAGGGAGGGTAAGCAGAACACTAATTATGAGTACAACGATCATTCAACCGTACCTCCGCCTGGCGGGGCTGGAGCCCCTGGTGGTTCGACCGGAATCGAATTTTGTGAATGTAGGTGAGCGTACCAACGTCACCGGTTCGAAGAAATTTGCGCGGCTGATCCGTGAGAACAAATATGAAGAAGCCCTGAGCGTGGCCCGCCAGCAGGTGGAGAGCGGCGCGCAGGTGCTGGATGTGAATATGGACGACGCCCTGCTCGACGGGGTGAAAGCCATGACCACCTTCCTCAACCTCCTGCAGGCCGAGCCCGATATCGCACGGATCCCCGTGATGATCGATTCCTCGAAGTTCGAGATCATCGAGGCGGGCCTCAAATGCGTGCAGGGTAAATGTATCGTCAACTCCATCTCCCTCAAGGAAGGCGAGGAGAAATTCATCGACCAGGCATTCACCTGTCTCGCCTATGGCGCAGCCGTGGTGGTGATGGCTTTCGATGAGCAGGGACAGGCCGACACCCTCGAGCGCCGCGTCCGCATCTGCGAACGCGCCTACAAGATCCTCACCGAGACCGTAGGCTTCGAACCCCAGGATATTATTTTCGACCCCAATATTTTTGCCGTTGCTACCGGCATCGAGGAACACAATAACTACGCGGTCGACTTCATCGAGGCGACCCGCATCATCAAGAAAAAAATGCCCCTCGCCAAGATCAGCGGCGGGGTGAGCAACGTTTCTTTCTCCTTCCGCGGCAATGATCACGTGCGCGAAGCCATTCACGCGGTCTTCCTCTTCCACGCCATCAAAGCAGGCATGGATATGGGCATCGTCAACGCCGGCCAGCTGGTGGTGTACGATGAGATCGAGCCGCGGTTGCGCGAGCTCTGCGAAGACGTGATCCTCAACCGCCGTGATGATTCCACCGAGCGACTGGTTGCTTTTGCCGACACGGTAAAAGCCAAGGGCAAGGAAGAAGTGAAGGATGAAGCCTGGAGAAACAACAGCGTTGAAGAGCGGCTGAAACACGCACTGGTGAACGGGATCACCGATTACATCGACGCTGATACGGAAGAAGCACGCCTCAAATATCCCAAGCCCCTGGAGGTGATCGAAGGACCGCTGATGGCGGGCATGGACGTGGTAGGTGACCTCTTCGGCTCGGGTAAGATGTTCCTTCCCCAGGTGGTGAAGAGTGCCCGGGTGATGAAGAAAGCCGTGGCCGTATTGACCCCCTACATCGAGAAGGAGAAGGAAGAACGTGCAGCCCGGGGCGAGATCTCGCCCGCCGGCGCGGCCAAGGTACTCATGGCCACCGTGAAAGGAGATGTGCATGACATCGGTAAGAACATCGTTGGCGTGGTACTCGGCTGTAATGGCTATGACGTGATCGACCTCGGTGTGATGGTGCCGGCCGACAAGATCCTCGAGGCGGCGATCAGGGAGAATGTGGATGTCATCGGCCTTTCCGGCCTCATCACGCCGTCGCTCGATGAGATGGTGCACATCGCCCGGGAAATGAAGCGCCGCAATATGAAACAGCCCCTCCTCATCGGTGGCGCCACCACTTCCCGCACGCATACCGCGGTGCGCATCGCACCCGAGTATGATGGGGGCGTGGTGCACGTGCTTGATGCTTCCCGCTCCGTGACCGTCGTGAGCAACCTGCTGAGCAAGGACGCACGGGAAGGCTTCCTGAAGCAGACCAATACTGAGTACATCAACCTCCGCGACCAGTTCCTCAACAAGCAGAAGCACAAAGTGCTGATCCCTTACGAGGAAGCCGTGGTGACCAAAGAATACTTCGACTGGAAGAATTATCAGCCGGTTAAGCCGCAGCTCGATGGCGTGAAAGTCTTCCATGACTACGACCTGGGCACGATCGCCCGTTATATCGACTGGGGTCCCTTCTTCATTGGATGGGAAATGCCGGGCCGTTTCCCCGAAGTGCTTACCGACAAGATCTTCGGCACCGAAGCGACGCGCCTGTACAACGATGCGCAGAAAATGATCGAAAAGATCGTGGCCGAGAAGTGGTTCCGCGCCGAAGGCGTGATCGGCTTCTGGCCTGCCAACTCCAACAACCGCGACACGATCACCCTGCAAACCGATAAGTGCGAGGTGAAACTGGAATCGCTGCGCCAGCAGATGAAGAAAGCGGTTGGGCAGCCCAGTTATTCCCTTGCGGATTTTGTTTTACCAAAATCGGCACAAGGCGAGGAAGGACCTGCCCCCATCTCCTTCGGAGAGGGGTCGGGGGTAAGGACTGATTATATGGGCGCTTTTGCCGTAACCATACAGGGTGCAAGGCAGCATATCGACCGCTTCATCGCTGATCACGACGAATACAACAAGATCCTGGTGCAGATCCTGGCCGACCGTTTCGTGGAAGCCTTTGCCGAATGCCTCCACCAGCAGGTCCGGATGAACTATTGGGGTTATGCCAAGGATGAGCAACTGGCCAACGAGGAGCTGATCCGCGAAGCCTACCAGGGTGTACGTCCCGCTCCGGGCTACCCGGCCTGCCCGGACCATACCGAGAAGCTGAAACTCTTCGCCCTGCTGAACGCTACGGAGAACATCGGCATCGAACTCACCGAGAGCCTGGCCATGAATCCGCCGGCATCGGTCTGCGGCTGGTATTTCGCGCATCCGGGCAGTCACTATTTCGGACTGGGGAAGATCGGGCGCGATCAGCTGGAAGATTATGCGCAACGCAAGGGCATGAGCATCGAGGAAGCGGAGCGGTGGTTACGACCCGTGCTGGAGTAACTTAGGCCGAGAGAATTCGTGTCATCACCCGCGGGCTTCCAATTCCCGGCGTGCTGCCGTTAAAGCGGCCACCGGTGATTCGAAGAGTTGTGCGCCGCCGTCATCGTCGAGCACTACGGTGCCGCGTTCGTCGGCCACGGGCTCGTCGAAATAGTAACGGGCGGTGAAATATTCCGTGGGGATGATCCGCGGGTTGTCGCGTTCAACCGGTTGCGCATCTACCTGGATCCAGACGTTTCTCCCGTTGATATACTGTTTCTCGATCATTGCTTTTTTTCCGAAGGAGTACAAAGCTGGGGCCACAGACAAGCGGGCCCAGCCCTTCAGCCTTCGTAAGCGTTGCCGAGATTGGACTTGGCCTCTACATATTTACGGGCGTCGATATTGCCTTTCACCAGTGCGATCATGGCAAAGATCTTAAAAACGAGTCCCTTGTACCAGCTGCCCGGCTCTGCCCAAAGGGAGAGGCCGATATTCACGATCACAAAGAGGCAGAGCGCGATGGTAAAGGCCGGTACCGGTTGCGTCCGGCTCCATAAAGCCAGTCCGAGAAAGGCAAGCGCGATCCCGAGGTCGATGGCCAGCACCACCAGCTCGAGGCCGGTATCCACCATTTTGTAGTATTCAAAAACCCCTACGACGGCATAGAGGCCGGCGATCACATACAGCCAGATCCGGGCGTTATTCATAGTTTTCTCGTAGGGCTCGAGGTCATACACGTCGTTGAAGAGATTCAATTCCGGCGCTACTTCATTGGGCGAGGGCGCTCCGGGAGGAGGCAGCTTGGTGTACTCGTTGTCCATTACAGGCAGTTTGTATCAAATTAAAGCTATTTTCTTTACGCTACGCCAGCTATAGAATACCCTTGCGGACCAGTTCGGTTCGCAGCTGCGCGGCCGATTGGAAGCGGATGCCGGGAATTCCCATGCGGGCGGCTGCCTCGATATTGCGGAGGTTGTCGTCGATGAAGAGCACTTCTTCAGGCTGCAGTCCGAAGCGGTCGAGGGTCAGTTGGTAGAACTCCGGGAAGGGCTTACGCATCTTCTCTTCCCCGCTGACCACGCGTCCGTCGAACCAGTGCAGGAATGGGTAGCGGTCTAGGGCAATCGGGAAGAGTTCGGCGCTCCAGTTGGTGAGGGCATAAATGCGGTAGCGGCCGGAGGCTTTGAGTTCGCGGAAAATCTCCACGGTTTCCTCCATGGCCCCGCCGAGCATTTCTTCCCATCGTCCGTAGTAAGCCTCGATGTACTCCTTCCATTCCGGGTGTCGATTCACGAGAAGCTCGGTGGCCTCCCGAAGCGAACGGCCGGCGTCCTGCTCCTCGTTCCAGTCGGAAGTGCAGATCTCGGCAAAGAACTGCCGGCGCTTTTCTTCGTCGTTGATGAGTCGGTTGAAAACATAGGAAGGGTTCCAGTCGATGAGTACGCCGCCGAGGTCGAAGATGATGGATGTGGTCATGAGAAATGAGCTGATTTGCTGATGGGATAATGAGCGAATGGATCACGAAAGTAACGAGCGGCTGAAGAACACAACGGGAAGGCCTTAATTTGCGGCAAATCCCTTCGATGAAAGCCAAGCACGCCCTCATCCTTCTTGTTTTTGGTTTCTGCCTTGACGCCATCGGGGCGCTGATGAAGATCATGCACCGCCCGCAATGGGACACGCTCTTTACCCTGGCCATGGTACTCAAGATCCTTGGAGGGCTCCTCTTCGCCTATAAACTGGTGACTTATCCAAAGTGGAAGGATTTTATGAACAGGTAGCCAGGAGGAGCTAAGAGGGGCTAAGAGGAAAAGGAGGAAAAGGAGGAAAAAGAGGGGTTCCTCTACATGTATCCTAACTAAAGATTGCATGGGAGCGTGAAAATTTGCATCAGAATGCCCTCACTTTCTTCCGCTTTCCAACTCTTAGCCTGATCAGTTCACACCACTCAATCCCGCTTTGCAGCTTAAACAGGTTGCTGATCGTTGCTTGAAAAACGCTTACACAAAAGCGACTCCTCTTTCTCCCTCTTTCCAACTCTTAGTCTTCTCTTAGCCTGACCAGTTTACACCAGTCGCAATTGGCCTTACCACAGCCGTTAAAGAAGTCCTGTTCCTGGATGCGCGTCCAGGTGTTGGTGAGCTGCCGGCGGACCACTTCTTCATCTTCCGGGCTGACGTGAACCAGGCGCCGGTCGAAATTGCCTTCTTCGTTCGGTTCGATAAAGAGAAACTCGATGGCCTCCAGTTCGCGGTGGTTGTTTTTCTGCCGGTCGAACAGCAGCTTGTACACCACCGCCTGCCGCCAGTAGTTGCCGCCTGCTTGCCGATCGGGATGTCCTGCCGGTACGAAATCAAGACGGTGGTCGCAGCGTTTGAGGCTGCCGGTTTTAAAGTCGGTGATCCGCACTTCGCCATCGTGGTACTGCATCTTGTCGATAAAGCCTTTGAGGGGAACGCCATCAACAGTGGCTTCCAGGCGTACTTCGGTGCGGATGAATTCATCGCCGCGGCCTTCGATGAATGCGGCATGAAAAGCGCGAAGTCCATTTTCTCCTTTCTCGAGGTAGTGGGTCAGGCGTTCCGGGAGAAAGCAGTGTTTGTTGCGCTCCATGTCTTCCTGGAAGAAGTGGATCAGGGCCTCGGGCGGTGGATAGCTCCGTTCCTCCGTCATCATCTTCGTATAGTAACGATCCACGGCATCGTGGATGCTGGTGCCGTATTGCGCCGCTTCACTGCTTCCGCCGGGTGCACGGAGGAGCGACTCATAATAAAAGACCAGCGGGCACCGGAGGAAATTGTTCAGCGCCGACACACTCAGCTTGAATCCTTTCAGCAGGGATTCAAGAAATGCGGTATCGGGTTTGGGTAAGCCGGGTCTTTTTATTGTTGGCTCGTCTGCAGCACTTGGCCAGGCTTGCTCGATGCGCAGGAGGAGGTCGGGATGGTCCAGTCCGGGATCGCTGGCACTGACTTGTGCCAACAGCTCGTTGAATGCGCTTTGCTCGGCGATGCCGAGACGAGCCTCGGAAAGCAAACGTTCATACCAGGCCGCCAGTGAAAGACTTTCCAGTTCCTGCTCCAGGCGGGCGATCGAAGAGGCGATATCCATCAGTGGGGCATCCGTTTCCTCCAGCGGAAAAAGTCTTCCCTCGTTGCTTATCTGCAGTTGCCGGAGGTAGTCGCGCAGGCTTTGTGGCGCCTTCCTGCGGTGGCGTACATTCCGGTACAACTCCTGGCTGATCATCGCCAGGCGCGGGAGCGAAATGCCGGGCGCCGCATGATGAAGGATCCGGAAGAGCAAGCCTTCGCCGCTGAGCGGCATCTGCTTTTCGAGGAGCAAGTAACGGGGATAGTCGAGGATCATCCGGATCCGCGGCGTCAGGAGAGGGGCACCCACAGGGGACTGTTCTTCCGGCATCTTACTAAGGTAAGCCAACCGCCGCTGAGCCCTGTAAAGCAACCGCTTGTCATCCCACAAAAGTTATCGCTTATTTACAAGCGGGCAGATCATTCTTTTTTCCCTCCGGTTCATCCGCGCTTCCTTTCATTTCATTCGCGATCGCTAGCTATAGGCTCCTGTAGCTGAATAGTTTCGTTGCTCTTACTCGCTTAACCATTTATATGAAGAAAAACTTTATCCTTTTCCTTTTCGCCTTTCTCCTTCATGCGCTCGTTCATGCAGCGCCTCCAACCGTATCCGCTTCCAATCTCGTCTTTAGTCTCTTCGACGGCAATCGTCTCGGTGGAACCTGCACGGCCGGTAACGGCAGTGCGCGGATCTTTGTGATGAAACAGGGGGCACCGGTTACCGGCGTTCCTGTCAACGGTGTTGATTATACCTACAACAGCGCGTTCGGCACGCCTGCCGCGGCGTTCACGGCCCCGGGTGAATTTGTGGTCGGCCTGTCGATCTGGGGTGATTTCACCGTCACCAACCTGCAGCCAGGAACGGTGTACTACCTGGCCATCTTCGAGAAAAGCGGCAGTGGTTCCGCTACGCAATACCTCAATGTGCCGCTTACCGGCAGCGCCTCCACCGTTGTAGCGCCTACTGTGCAAACAACCACCATCACTTCGTCTTCCGCCACCGGCAATACGATCGGTCTTTCCTGGACGAGGGGCAATGGTTCCGGCCGGATCGTGCTCGCTCGTAAAGGTGCGCCGGTGGATGCCAGTCCCGCTGACCTTTCCAATTACTGGGAAGATGTGAACCTGGGCGCCGGCGGTCAGGTAGGCACGGGTAATTATGTGGTGTACAAAGGTGCCGGCACATCGGTTACCGTGCGTTCCCTGGAGCCCAACACAACCTATCATTTTGCCGTGTTCGAATACAACGGCAGTGTTTATCCCATGTTCCTCCGCCCGGGGGCAACCGCCAGCTTTACCACGAATGCGGGACCGAATATTGCGCCCAGCGCGATCGGCACCAGCTGGGTGGATGGCAACCGTTTCACGCTCGGCTGTACGATCGGTAACGGCACGCGCCGGCTCTTCATCATGCGCAAAGGAGCAGCGGTCACCGCCACACCGGTGAATGGTACGGTCTATACGGCCAACGCGGTGTTCGGCACTGCAGGCACGGAGATCGCTCCCGATGAATTCGTGGTCGGCGCAGGCACGGGCAGTGGCGTGAGCGTGACCAACCTCGAGCCCAATACGATCTACCATGTCCGCGTGTTCGAGTACGATCAAACCGCCGCGGGTGTTCCCTATTACCTTACTTCTTCTTTCGCTGCCGGCACCGGGAGTACGTCGCTGATCCCAACCACGCTTTCCACACTGAGCATGGGTCCGATCACCGGCAGCACGGCTTCCATCGCGCTGGTCAACGGCAACGGCACCTATCGAATGGTGATCCTGAAGGCCGGCAGCGCTGTGGATGCCGTACCCCAGAACCTGACGGCTTATTCGGGGAATACGGTCTTCGGCAGCGGCACACACCTGGGTGGGGGCAACTATGTGGTTGCCTCGGGCATCAACGGTTCGCCACTTACGGTGAGCGGGCTGCAGCCCGGTACTACCTACCATGCTGCCGTGTATGAATTGAACGGCAGCAGCTACCCGGTGTACTCTGCCTCCTGCGCCCGCATTTCGTTCACCATTCCACTGCAACCGACGGCGGCTGCCACCGCAGCCATCGTGAGCGCGCGTGACGGCAAGTCCTTCCGCATCCAGTGGACCAATGGCAATGGAGGCCGGCGGATCGTTGTTGCGCGGAAAGGCGCTGCAGTTGCTTCGGTACCACAGGACGGGCAAGCCTATACGGCGAATGAGAACTTTGGACTGGGAACACAGATGAATGCCGGTGAATACGTGGTGTATAACGGCACGGGTTATTATTTCGATCTGAAGAACCTGGATTTCGCTTCCGCCTATCATTTCGCGGTGTTCGAGTACAACGAAGGCGCCGGTGGCAATACCGATTATCTCCCATCGCCTTATCTCGCCTTCACCGGCGCTACGGTAAGCGCGCCTACGAGCCAGCCTGCGCTGAGCAGCGTTTCCGGAATAACGGCTACATCGGCCAATATCAATTTCACATCCGGTAACGGCGCCAACCGGATCATCGTGATCCGCCAGGGCAGTGCTGTGGATGCCCTTCCGCAGGATGGAATGAAGTATGCGGCGAACAGCAGCTTCGGTACCGCTTCGGCGCAGATGGGCGCCGGCAATTATGTGATCCTCTCGACCAGCTACTCGGGTTATGCCAGTGTTTCGAACCTGCAACCCAATACGCTTTACTATACCGCTGCATTCGAGTTCAATGGCAACAACGAGCCCGTATACCTGCGTTCCGCCATGCCTTCGATCTCGTTTACAACAACGGATGTTCCGGGTGCGGCAGCTCCTACCGTAGCGGCTACAGCGCCGGTAGTGAACAACGTGGAGGGCAATAAGCTCACGTTCAAATGGACGAATGGCAATGGCGCCAACCGCATCGTGATCATGAGAAAAGATGCAGCGGTGAATTTCGTTCCGGCCAGCGCGACATCCTATGCTGCAAATGCCGCATTCGGCAGCGGTACGGATCTCGGTGGTGGACAGTATATTGTGTACAGCGGCAATGGCAGCACGGTGGACATCACCAATCTCCAGCCGTCCTCCACCTATCATCTCGCCGTGTACGAATACAATGGAACGGGCAGCCTGCTGCGCTATGGCAGTACGGCGCTAACCGCAATGGCCACCACCCTGATGGCCCCGGCGACCACGGTTTCGTCGGTACAAACAGCCACGTCTTCCGGAAGGCTGACGCTTGCCTGGACCAACGGCAGCGGGTCGGCCCGCATGGTGATCCTCAAGGATGCTTCGGCGGTCACCGCGATGCCGGTTGATCTGACCACCTATCCTTTCAGCACGAATTTCGGCAGCGGCCCGCAGGCAGCCGCAGGTGAATATATCGTTTACAATGCTTCGGGAAATACGGTTACCGTCACAGGCCTGGTCAATGGTCATACGTATCACTATGCCATCTACGAATACAATGGAGCAACGGGACCCGTGTACAACACCATTGCGGTGAAGGGCACAGCCGTGGTGAGCTCCGCGCTGCCGGTGCAACTGACCTCCTTCAGCGTGAAAGAAGTGGCGGCGGGTGTGCAGCTCGACTGGTGCACAGCCCAGGAATGGAACAATGATCGCTTCGTGATCGAGCGGAGTGATGATGGAACAACGTATCGCGCGATCGGCAGCGTGGCCGGTGCGGTGAGCAGTCAGACCCCGCGCAGCTACCGCTTCATCGATGCGGCGGCTATGGGTGAAACCGCGTACTACCGGTTGAAGCAGGTGGACCGCGATGGTCAGTTCACCTACTCGCCGGTGCAGGTGCTGCGGAAGAAAGGAGCTACCGTGCAGGTGCTGCCCAACCCGGTGGTGAGCAACTTCCGCATGATGTTGCCCGCGGGTGTGACGAGCGCAGAGGTACGCGTATATGATGCTGGCGGGCGTGAAGTGCTGAAGCAACAGGTGCAGGGAGGGCAGGCGGTGGATGCGATGAAACTGAAGGCGGGATACTATCTCGTATCGATACGAAGCGGCGAACGGGTATGGGCCAGTTCGATCGTGAAGCAGTAGTGCTTGTGGTTGTTTTCAAGAAAAAGCCCCCGTCAGCTGACGGGGGCTTTCTAATGCAGGGAACCTGACTTATTTAATGTGGTTGTTCACCACTTTGGCCAGTTCGAACATCGAGATCTGGTCTTTTCCGAATACCGGGCGAAGCTTGGCATCGGCGTTGATCATGCGTCTGTTCTTTTTGTCCTGGAGGTTGTTCTTCTTGATGTACTCCCAGATCTTTTTAACGATCTCGGTGCGCGGCAAGGGCTTGGTTCCGATCACCTCGGCCAGCGTGGCGCTTGGTGTCAGGGGAGCCATGAAAGCAGCATTCGGCTTGCGGGTTGTTTTTTTCGGAGCCGCTTTTTTCGCAGCTGCTTTTTTCGGAGCTGCAGCCTTCTTCGGTGCAGCTTTCTTAGCGGCAGCTTTTTTCGGAGCGGCCGCTTTTTTAGGGGCTGCTTTTTTGGCTGCTGCTTTCTTTGTTGCTTTTGCCATTTTGTTTAGAATTTAAAGGATAAGTAAGAACGTTTTGTGGTTACTAATTTACAGTTATCCGCTAATAACCAACAATGATTTTTTCCCCTATGAAAAACGGGGTTTGCGGGCT
>CBHWDR010000025.1:0-13912 GCA_966112575.1 uncultured Chitinophagales bacterium | reverse complement strand
CATGTAAAGAAATTCAAGGTGGGCGACCATGCCGCCGTGGGCTGCATGGTAGACAGCTGCCGCGACTGCCAGTATTGCCAGGAAGGCCTGGAGCAATACTGCGAGAACGGGAATATCGGTACCTATAATTCACCGGATGTCCACCTGGGCGGACATACGTTCGGCGGCTATTCGGAAAGCATTGTGGTAGATGAGTCCTTCGTGCTTCGTGTGCCGGAGAATCTCGACCTTGCGGCCACGGCCCCCCTGCTCTGCGCGGGCATCACCACCTGGTCGCCGCTCAAGCACTGGAAGGTGGGACCGGGCCAGAAAGTGGGCATCGTCGGCCTCGGCGGGCTCGGGCACATGGGCGTGAAGCTGGCCAAGGCCATGGGCGCCGAAGTGATCGTGTTCACCACGTCCACTTCAAAGGTGGAGGATGCGAAGCGCCTGGGCGCCGATGACGTGGTGCTCTCGAAAGATCCGGAGCAGATGCGCCGGTATGCGGGCAAGCTGCATTTTGTGCTCGATGCCGTTTCGGCCCAGCACGATATCAACGCCTACCTCGCGCTGCTGCGCGTGGACGGCTCGCTGGCCCTGGTGGGTGCGCCCGAGCATCCCCTGCCAGTAGCAGCTTTCAGCCTCATCCCGATGCGCCGCACGTTTGCCGGCTCCATGATCGGCGGCATCGCCGAAACCCAGGAGATGCTGGATTTCTGCGGCCAGCACGGCATCGTATCCGATATTGAAATGATCGGCATGCAGGAGATCAATGAAGCCTATGAGCGCCTGCTCAAAGGAGATGTGAAGTACCGGTTCGTGATCGACATGGCCTCGTTGAAAAAATAAACAGGATGGCAAAAGTCTTTATCACCGGCTCTGCCGATGGTCTTGGGCAACTGGCGGCGCAAGCGCTGGTGGCCCAGGGGCATCGGGTAGTGCTGCATGCGCGCAATGAACAGCGGGGTGCGGAAGCGCTGGCCGGGGTGCCGGGCGCCGAAGCCGTGCGCACAGGCGACCTCTCGGATCCGGAAGCGGTGAAGGAGCTGGCGGCATCGGTGAACGCGCTGGGCCGCTTCGATGCCGTGATCCACAATGCAGGCGTCTATCAAGCCTCGGCGAAGGATATCTTCCGGGTCAATACGATCGCGCCCTACCTGCTTACCTGCCTCATCAACCGACCGCAGCGGCTGGTGTACCTCAGCTCGGGCATGCACCGGCAGGGGCGCCTGGAGCCGGCGGGTTTTTCACTCGAAGACCCGGTCGTTTCCTATTCGGATTCGAAGCTGCACGTGCTGCTGCTGAGCAAGGCGGTTGCCCGCCGCTGGCCGGAAGTTTATTCCAATGCCCTCGATCCCGGCTGGGTGCCCACGAAGATGGGTGGCCGCGGTGCGCCCGACGACCTGCAAAAAGGCTACGAGACCCAGGTCTGGCTGGCGGTGAGCGAGGAGCCGGAAGCCAAAGTGAGCGGCAACTATTTCTTCCACCGGCAGGATGGCCGGTCGAATCCCCAGGCCGACGAGGTGGCCAGGCAGGAAGAGCTGCTGCGCCTGTGCGAGTGGCTTACCGGTGTTGCCTTTCCGGAAAACCGGAGTTGATCGGTCAGGGACCGGGATTTGCAAATGAAACAGACCTGGAGTGTGTCCGCAGCTGAACCTGCAGTGCATTTCCATGCAGGCATTTTTCTTTACCTTATATTGCTTTTTCACCCGTTCTGTGCATGAGTTCCAAGAAGTCATCCATCCGCGAGTACGAACCATTCTACTCCCGCAAGGGAGAGATGAGCCAACTGATCAATGAGTATGATTGGAGTTGCACGCCCCTGTCTACGCCCGACCAATGGCCGGCAAGCCTGAGGATCGGGGTCAATACCATCCTGGACTCAGCCTTCCCGATGTTGCTGTTCTGGGGCGCGGAGCGCACCTGTTTTTATAATGACGCCTTCCGGCCTGCCCTGGGCAGGGAGGGAAAGCATCCTGCTATCCTGGGCCAGCCGGCAGCGCAGGCTTTTGCAGAGCTGTGGCATATCATTGCTCCGTTTTTTACGCAGGTATTGGAAAAGGGGGAACCGGTTTTTCGGGAAAACCTCCTGGTGCCGCTTTACAGGAACGGTGGCCTGGAAGATGCCTATTGGACGTTCAATTACAGCCCCTGGCGGGACGAGCATGGCCAGATCCAAGGGATGCTGGTGGTGTGTGCCGAGACCACGGGAAACATTACCCGCTACCGGAATATCGTGGAAAGCGTTACCGGCCCCATCCTGATCTTCGAGGGGGAGGAGCTGATCATCCGGGAGGCCAACCGGGCCACGCTGGACCTCTGGCAATTGGACCGTTCGGTCATCGGCAGGTCCCTGCTTGAGGTGCGGCCCGAGTTCGATCGACAGGAATTTCCGGAGCTGATCCGCAATGTCCTGCGCAAGGGGCAAGCCCATAAGGGCTATGAAGAGCCCGCTACTTTTTTGCACAAGGATGGAACAGAGGAGACGCGGTACTTCAATTTTGAGTGTACTCCCTACCAGGAAGCCAACGGCGACATATCCGGCGTTGTGACTCTCGCAATCGACGTTACCGCGCAGGTCGAGAGTAAGCGGAAGCTGAAGGTGGCGGAAGAGGCCTCAAGCTATCGTAAAGCCATCCTGGAAGCGCAGAACGAAGCCATCCCGGACGGCATTGCTGTGGTGGACGCCCATGGAAAGATCCTCTCGCACAACAAACGGTTTGTGGAAATATGGGGCATTCCGCAATCCATTATCGACCAGGGAGACGACCGGGCAGCGCTGGCTTATGCCCAGACGCTGGTGGTAAACCCGCAGGAATTCATCGAACGCGTTGATTTCCTCTACCAAAACACGGATGCTTCCGCCCGCGAAGAGATCCGGCTGTTGGATGGCCGGGTCCTGGAGCGTTACGGCAAATCGGTAGTGGGAGAGAACGGCATCCGGTACGGGTGGGCCTGGTATTTCCGCGACATCACCGAACAGAAAAGAGCGGCAGAGAATCTCAATTATCAAAAGCAATTGCTGGAGACGGTGACCGATAACACGGACATGGCGCTCTTCCTCATGGACGAAAAGCAATACTGCGTGTACATGAACGACCGCGCGGAGCAAATGACCGGCTTTAGCCTGGATGAACTGCGGGGAAAACAGCTGCATTATCATATTCACCACACTTATCCCGATGGAAGTCCGTTCCCGCTGGAACAGTGTCCGATCGACCAGGCGCTGCCAACCCAGCGGCGGATGAAAGGGGAGGAAGTATTCGTGCATCGGGATGGCAGCTTTTACCCGGTGGCATTTACGGCGTCTCCGATCGTGGTCAACGGTTTGCCAACGGGCACGGTGATCGAAGTGCGGGAAACCTCGGAAGAAAAGCGAAGAGAACAGATCCTCCGGGAAAGCGAAGAGCGCTTCCGCAGTATTGCCAACGACGCGCCTGCGTTCATTTTCATGGCGAACGCCAATGCCGATATTGAATACATCAATGATACCTGGATCCGGTTCACGGGGCTTCCAAAGGACCAGGCCCTGGGGCATGGATGGGCGACCATCACCCATCCCGATGACCTGGAGCGCAGTTTCGAGATCTATAACCGTGGATTTCAGGATCGTACTTCGTATCAATACGAGATGCAGCAACGGGCGCAGGATGGCGAATACCACTGGATCCTCTGGCAGGGTATCCCGCGGTTCCTGCCGAATAGGGAATTCCTGGGTATGCTCGGGTTCGGCTTTGATATCACGGAACGCAAAAGATCGGAGGAAGCACTGAAAGAGAATGAAGAGCTCTTCCGCAGCTTTTCAAATAATATTCAGAACCTGGCCTGGATCGCCAATGAAGAAGGCCGGATCTATTGGTACAACCAGCGCTGGTATGATTACACCGGCACCAACGAGGAGGAGATGATGACGGGGGGCTGGGAAAAAATGCACCATCCGGAACACGTTGCGCGTGTGGTTGATTTTGTAAAAGAGGCTTGGAATAAAGGGGAGCCCTGGGAGCTGACGTTCCCGTTACGCAACAGCAGTGGCGAATACCGCTGGTTCCTGACCAGGGCCTATCCCATCAAGGACAAGCTGGGGAAGATGTGCCGGTGGATCGGTACCAATACCGATATCAACGAGCAGATCAATATCCGCGAAGCCTTGCGGGAGAGCGAGGCCCAGCTGCGCCAGCTTTCCGATTTCATGCCCCAAATCGTTTGGGCAACGCAGCCCGACGGCTACCATGATTTTTACAACCAGCGCTGGTACGATTTCACCGGACTGGGATTCGACGAAACAAAGGGGCAGGGCTGGACCCATGTGGTGCACCCCGGAGATGTTGAGCGTACGGTGGCCGCCTGGGATCAATCGTTGCGAACAGGGGAGCTTTACGAGATCGAGTATCGCCTGCGCCGCTGGGATGGGGCGTACCGCTGGCTGCTCGTACGGGCCATGCCCTTCCGCAACGACCGAGGACAGATCGTCCGGTGGCTGGGTACCAGTACCGATATTCATGATCAAAAGAATCAGGAGCAAAAACTGGAGGAACTGGTGGCCGAACGGACGGAGCAACTCCGGAGGAGCAATGAAGACCTGCAGCAGTTCGCGCACGTGGCCTCCCACGACCTGAAGGAGCCGGTACGCAAGATCGTAACGTTCAGCGGGCGTCTGAAAGAAGAGTTCGGCAGCCTGTTGCCCGAGCGGGGCACAACCTACCTGAGCAAAATCGAGAAAGGCGCTAACCGGATGTACGATATGATCGACGGCGTATTGCTTTATTCGTCGATGGAGTCGATGCAGCAGACCATGCGCGAAGTGGACCTGAACGAGGTCATCGCCAATATCTGTTCCGACCTGGAAGTAGTGATCGCATTGAAGAAAGCGGTGATCGAAGCGGTACCTTTACCTACGGTAGCCGGTGTTCCGGTGTTGGTCTACCAGCTTTTTTACAACCTGATTAATAATTCCCTGAAGTTTGGAAAGCCTGATGTGCCCCCAGTGATCCGGCTGGCCAGCAGCGAAGTGGGCGCTGAGGAAATGCATGAACTGAAGTTGAGCGCCGAAGGGCGGTTTGTGCACATCCGGATGGAGGACAATGGTATCGGTTTCGCCCAGGATGACTCGGAGCGCATTTTTCAAACCTTTTCCCGGTTGAATGCGAAGGACAAGTATGAGGGCACCGGGTTAGGCCTGGCTCTTTGCAGGAAGATCGTCTTGCGTCACTGCGGAAGGATCTGGGCAGAAGGCGAACCGGGTGTAGGCGCCGTATTCCACATCGTCCTTCCGGTGTCTGCGATCTTATCGGAAAATCTAACATAAACCCCTTACTATGAAATGTCCCCATTGCGATGAAACCCTTCTGATGACGGAGCGTCAGGGAATCGAGATCGACTACTGCCCCAAATGCCGCGGCGTGTGGCTGGATAAGGGAGAGCTGGACAAGATGCTGGAGCAGGCCGGCCGCCAGGTTGCCGGTGATGCCAGAAGCGAACCCCCGCAAAGGCCGGCGGACCCTTATCGTAAGGACCATGAGCAAGCCTATTATGGCGATAAAAAATACGATCCGAAATACAGCCAGGGAAAGCCATACAAGAAGAAGAGTTTCCTGGATGACCTGTTTGACTTCTGAGTCATCCGGGCTTGCGCATAAATAAGACCGGCTGCCAAAGCTTCCGTAATTTGCGGAGAACATTGCTAGATTTGTGAAGGATTGCCATGGAGAGAGTTATTACCAAAGAACTGCTTGCGCGCATTTCGCTGAACGACGATGAACAGGCCTATCGCCGCTTCTTCGTTCATTATCATCCCCGCCTCCTCCAGTTCGCCCAGTCGATCACCCTCTCCCGGGAGACGGCCGAAGAGGTGGTCTCCGATGTCTTCCTGAAGATCTGGAACATCCGCGACTCGCTCCTCGAGATCCGCAACCTCCCGCTCTACCTCTACGTGATCACCCGCAACCGCTCGATCAACACCCTCGAGAAGCAGAAGCGCGAACGCACCTGCTGGCTAGACGACAGCCAGGTGGAGCTCCGCAGCTTCTACTACGATCCCGAGCAGCTGATGATCTCTTCTGAGATGTTCCGCCGGATCGAAGCCGCGGTGCAGGCCCTGCCGCCCCGCTGCCGCATGATCTTCAAGCTGGTGAAGGAAGACGGGTTCTCCTATGCCGAAACGGCCGACCTGCTCCAGCTCTCCGTAAAAACCGTGGAAGCCCAGATGACCATCGCCCTCCGCAAACTCGGTGCGGCCATTCCCTTCCGCAAGACCTCCAGCCTCTGAAAAAAAATTATCTGCCGCTTTAGGGGTAGCGGGTCTGATCCCCGGTCCTTGACCCGATGCTTGAGGAACATTTCTGGAATCTCTTTGCCAAAAAACTGACTGGTGAGGCTACCGCCCGCGAGCTCCGGGAGCTGGAGCAGCTGATGCGTACCTATCCCGAGCTGGGTTATGCGGCCGAGTCGATCGAAGATGTGTGGGCCCTCGAGCAGCAACCTGACGTAGAGCAAGCGCACGAGGCCTTCGAAGCGCATATGGGCCGCCTGCACACCCTGCAGCTTACCAGCGGCTGGGACGACGAGCAGCCCGTAACACCCCTCGAGCCTCCGCACAGGAAGCGCCGGACCCTGGTGCTGGTGGCCGCCCTCCTCGTTTGCCTGGCCGGCGCGGCCTGGTGGTTCACGCGGTCCGCGGCCTCCGCTCCGAGGCAGCTGCAGGACCTGGCCCAGGTGCGCCAGGTGCAGACCATGCCGGGCACCAAGACGCGGATCGTGCTGCCCGACTCCTCCCTGGTCTGGCTCAATTCAGGCAGCCGCATCGTGTACAATGAAGCCTTCGGACGTTCGAACCGCAACCTCACGCTCACGGGTGAGGCCTTCTTCGACGTGCGGAAGAGCACCATGCCCTTTATCATTAAAACGGCCGACATCCAGATCAAAGTGCTGGGCACGGCCTTCAACGTACGTTCCTATCCTTCGGAACGCAAAACCGAAACCTCCCTGATCCATGGCCGGGTGGAGATCACCTGGGACAAGCGCCCCGACGAGCGCATCATCCTCAAGCCCAACGAAAAGCTGACCGTGCTCTCGGATAATCCCGACACGGCCGCAGCAACCACCGCATCGCGTAGCACCGAGCCGCTGATCGAGCTGAAGAAGCTGCGTCCGCGACCCGACAGTACGATAACCGAGACCCTTTGGATGCAGAACAAGCTGGTGTTCGACTCGGAAACGTTCGGACAGCTCGCCCAACGCATGGAGAGCTGGTACGGCGTGAAGATCGTGTTCACTGAATCCTCGCTCCGTGAGCTGCGCTTCACCGGCATGTTCCGCAACGAAACCATCGGCCAGGCACTTGAGGCCCTCCGGTACTCGAGTCCCTTCACCTATACGATATCCGATAGCCTAGTGAAAATCTCACTGAAATGACTTGGCACTGTACGAATCCAGGAAAACAGAACATTATTCTTAAATCGTAAAGTATGAAAAGAGAAAACAAAGCTGCTTGCGGGCATCTTCTGCAATCTGGTATCAGGCTGATGAAGATCCTGCTGCTTCTGCTGCTGGTCACCGGCTCCGACGTGTTCGCACGCGCGAGCGCCCAGGACCGGATCACGCTGAAGCTGAAGGACACCGAACTGAAAAAAGTGCTGTCCACGATCGAAAACAAAACGACCTATCATTTCCTGTACAATGACGCCGTGGTGAACCGCAAGCCCAAGGTGGATATCGACGTTACCGACGCCGACATCAACACCGTGCTGCAGCTGCTGTTCTCCAACAGCGACATTGCCTACCGGATCACCGACACCCGGCTCATCGTGCTGAAATCGCGCGAGAACGGCGCCGAACGCGACCTCCAGGTCATTACCGTCCGCGGCCGCGTGACCGGCCCCGCCGGTGAAGGACTTGCCGGCGCCTCGGTGACGATCAAGGGCACCAACAACGGAACCACCACCGACGAGAACGGGAACTACTCGCTTTCCGTGCCCGATGGCCGCACCGTGCTGGTGTTCAGCTACGTGGGACTCGGCGCCCAGGAGATCACCGTTGGCAGCCAGACCACCATCAACGTGAGCCTGGCTTCTTCGGGAGTCAGTGAAATGAATACCGTGGTAGTAGTAGGTTATGGTACGCAGCGCAAGCGCGACCTCACCGGCTCGGTATCCACGGTCAAAGGAGCCGAGATCGCGCGCATGCCCAACACCAACCCCGTGGCTTCGCTCCAGGGCAAGGTAGCCGGCGTGACCATCGTGAACAGCGGCAATGCCGGTTCTTCACCCACGGTACGCATCCGCGGTGTGAACAGCACCAATAACTCCAGCCCGCTCTATGTGGTGGACGGGGTGTTCCAGACCAATATTGATTACCTCAACCCAGCCGACGTGGAAAGCATCGAGGTGCTCCGCGATCCTTCTTCCATGGCCATCTTCGGCCTGCAGGCCGGCAACGGTGTGATCATCGTGACCACCAAGCGGGCAGCACGCGGCGAGACCCGCGTGACCTTCCAGAGCCAGGTGGGCGTGCAGCGGGTGAACAACAAGATCGACGTGGTGGATGCCGCCGGCTTCAAGAAGCTCTACTCGGCCCAGCTCGCCAACCTGAATGCCGCCCCGTTCGACTATACCAACTATACGGCGAACACCGACTGGCAGGATGTGATCTTCCGCGATGCCATCATCAACAACAATACGGTTTCGGTTTCCAATACGGGCGACAAAACAACCACGCTCTTCAGCCTCGGTTACAACAACCAGGAAGGCGTGCTGAAATACGACCGCTACCAGAAGTTCATCGGCCGCCTGAATCATGATCTGAAGATCGGCCGCAACGTGAAGATCGGTGGCGACATCACCGGCTTCCACTGGATCTCCGATGCTCCCGGCGCGGACCTCAACAACGCGCTCTGGGCGGCGCCCATCGTGGGCGGCAAGGCAGGCGATGGTCTTTATTATTCCATGCCTTCCTTCCAGCGTGCCCAGGTGATCAACCCCCAGGCCCGCCTCGACCTGAATGACCGCACCTCGGTGAACAAGGGCTACCGCGCTGTGGCCAGCATCTTCGGCGAAGTGAAGTTCCTCAACAACTTCACCTGGCGCTCGACCTTCTACACCGACCTTGGTTTCAACCAGTCGCGCGGCTACAACCCGCTGCCCTGGCGCTATATCAACCTCGGAGAAGGCGCTGCACGCACCGATACGACTTTCGACAATGCGGCCCGCACCTCGGTGAGCCAGTCGCAGTCGGACTTCCGCAAATACCAGCAGGACCACACGCTGACTTTCGAGAAGACCATCAAGGACAACCACCGCATCACGGCGCTGGCCGGCTTCACCACCCTTTACCAGGGCAGCAGCAGCGTGAGCGGCAACCGTCGCGATACCTCGCTGAACATTCCCAATGACCCGAGCTTCTGGTACCTGGGCATTGCCAATGCCAACAACCCGCTGAGCAATGGCGGCGGCGGCGGTGAAGAAGCCTACATGTCCTACTTCGGACGCGTGAACTATGCCTTCGCCGGTCGTTACCTCCTCAACGCCACGCTGCGCCGCGATGGCAGCAGCAAGTTCTCGAAGGACAACCGCTGGGGCACTTTCGGTTCCGTTGGCCTCGGCTGGGTGATCAGCGACGAGAACTTCTTCAACAAGGTGAAAGTGTTCGACTTCCTCAAGCTCCGCGGCGCCTGGGGTACCGTAGGTAGCGGTCTCGGTCTGCCGACCAACCTCTTCCTGCCAGCCCTGACCACGGCCAACGTAGGCGTGTTCGGCGATAATATCTATGGCTCGGTGGCCCCCGCCTATATCCCTGACCCGAACCTGCATTGGGAAGTGGTACGCGGTATCGACCTCGGCCTCGACTTCCGCATGCTGAAGAATCGCCTGAGCGGTGAGTTGACGTTCTACGATCGCACCACGAAAGACATCCTCACCACGCTGACGCTCCCGGGCACCGCCGGTGACTATGCCTACCGCACCAACCTCGGTGATATCTCCAACCGCGGCGTGGAACTGACCCTCGGCTGGAACGACAAGATCGGCAAGGACTTCTCCTATTCGGTTGGTGGTAACGTGAGCTACAACGAGAACAACGTGAACTCGATCGGTAACAACATCAACTTCCAGATCCTCGGTAATGCCGGTGTGAACCGCACCGAGACCGGACGTTCGATCGGCTACTTCTATGGTTATCGTCAGACCGGCATCTACCAGTCGACCGCCGACCTGGCGAAGACGCCTGCTTTCGTGAACTCGCTGCCCGGTGATATCTCCTACCAGGATGTGAACGGCGACGGCCGGATCACTTCGGCCGACCGTACCTACCTCGGTTCGCCTTTCCCCACCTGGAACTTCGGTACTTCGCTCAACCTGAACTACAAGCAGTTTGACCTCGTACTGGAAGGACAGGGCGTAGGCGGCAACAAGATCTACACTCAGCGTCGCAACGCTACGTTCGCGGTGCTCAACTACGAAGCGAACCGCCTGAATGCCTGGACGGCTGCGGGTACTTCCAACGTGGAGCCCATCCTCGACAACACGCGTGCAAACAACTTCCTGTTCAGCTCTTACTTCCTGGAGCCGGGAGATTATTTCCGGATCCGTACGGTGCAGCTGGGCTATAACTATCGCCCGCGCAGCGGCAAGTTCCCGGTGAAGCAGGCCCGCTTCTATATCAGCGGACAAAACGTGGCTACGTTCACCCGTGCTACCGGTTACACGCCTGAAGTATCGCTGGGCAACCCGATCGCCAGCGGTGCGGACAACGGTACTTATCCCGTTCCGGCTGTGTACTCGGTAGGCGTAAACATCACATTCTAATTAACGACCAATACATTCAACAATGAAACAGTATACAACTACCTCTTTCAGGCTGATGACGGTGCTGGTGGTCTGCCTGCTGGTTGCCGGCGTGAGCTGCAAGAAGAACTTCCTCGACCGCGACCCGCAGGGTCAGTACACCCTGGAAACCTATCCCTACCCGGGCGGTTCGGGTCCTTTCGACACCTATCTCTTCGGCGCTTACTCGGAGCTGCGCTCCTTCAACGTGCACAGCCAGTCCTTCATCGCGGCCACCAGCATCCGTAGCGATGATGCCGACAAGGGCAGTACGCCTGCCGACGGCGGAACGAATGCCATTTCGATGGATAACTTCCCCGTGCTTCCCGACAATGGTTATGTGAATACGATCTGGCTGGGCTACTATGCCCTGGTGAACAAGGCCAACATCGTGATCGACCAGATCCGCAACAACACCGGCATCACGGCCACGCAGCTGCAGAAAGACCAGGCCGAAGGCGAGGCCCGCTTCCTCCGCGGCTATGCCTATTTCAACCTCGTGCGCTTCTTCGGACGCGTGCCCCTGGTCGACAGCGTGTTCGCAAACATCTCGCAGAGCAACGTGCTGCAAAGCCCCGCTACGGCCGTTTATAGCTTCATCGAGAATGTCCTGAGCGTCGCAGCGGCCAACCTGCCCCTCAGCTGGGATGCCAAGTTCGTAGGCCGTGCCACCAAGGGCGCTGCCAACGGTATCCTCGCCAAAGTGTACCTGACCCAGAAAAAATGGGCGCAGGCGCTGGGCGCTGCCAATGCGGTGATCACTTCGGGCCAGTATGATATGTCGACTTCTTATGACCGCATCTTCCGCGAGGAAGGCGAGAACAGCAAGGAGTCGGTATTCGAAGTGCAGGCCACGGCCAGCTTCGCCATCCCCACCAATAACGGCGTTCAGTATGCACAGATCCAGGGGATCCGCGGATCGGGCGCCTGGGACCTGGGCTGGGGCTGGAACACACCGAGCACGCAGCTGGAAGCCGCTTACGAAACCGGAGACCCGCGCAAGAACCGCACGATCCTCTTCACGAGCACGGCTACCCAGACCTACCAGACCATCTATGGCGAGAACATCCCGGTTGGCCTGCCCAACCCGCGCTACAACAACAAAGTGTATACGAATCCTTCGGTACGCGCTTCGATCGGCAACCGCTTCGGTTACTGGATGAACGTGCGCATCCTGCGTTATGCCGATGTGCTGCTGATGTATGCGGAAGCGGCCAATGAGCTGAACAACACTACAGAAGCCCTGGCGAAGCTGGAAATGGTGCGTGCCCGCGCCCGTGGTACCAACACCACGGTGCTGCCGGCTGTGACCACCACCGACCAGGCCCAGCTGCGCGACGCGATCCGCCGCGAGCGCCGCGTGGAGCTGGCCATGGAGCATGATCGTTTCTTCGACCTCGTACGCTGGGGCATCGCGCAGCCCGTGCTGCAGGCCGCCGGCAAAACCAATTTCAACGAAAACCGCGATGTGCTCCTGCCGATCCCGCAGGCACAGATCGATATCAGCGGTGGCCGACTGACACAAAATCCCGGGTATTAATCCATAAACTATTGATCGTATGAAAATGGTACATCAATCCATAAAGGCGGGCCTGCTGTTCTGTACGGCAGCGGCCCTGCTCACTGCCTGCAAGAAGGATGGCAATCCCAATAATCTTCCTTCCGTATCTCCCGATGATTATATCGGCAAGATCGATGGCTTCGACTCCTCGGGCCAGGTCTTCGCCAGCAACCTGATCGCCTACTGGTCTTTCGACGACACGAAGCAGGAACGCATCAGCGGTATCCAGCCCACGCAGTCGGCCAACGACAGTTATGTCACCGGCGGCGTACGCGGCAAAGCGCTGGCGCTTGCGGCGGGTTATGTCTACTATGCACAGCAGTTCCCCAAGTTCAAGACCGATTCGCTCAAGAGCTTTACCATCAGCACCTGGGTGAAGATCCTGAACAACGGCACCAAGCGCACCATGCTCCTGCAGCTGGCACGCCCGGGACTGTTCACCGGCAATATCAACTTCCACCTCAACACGCAGTCCAACCCCGCGAGCAACCTGGACGTGCTCCGGATCCAGCCGACCTTCGCCACTGTTGGCGGCGGTACGCAGGATAACCTGAACAACAACCTCTCGCCCCGGATCGGCATGGACAAGTGGACCCATCTCGTATTGACCTACGACGGGACAACCGGCGTGTTCGACATCTGGGCCGATGCCGTGAAAATCGGTGGCTTCCCCAACCGCGGGGTAGGCAACAACCTTTTCAAATCGTATGAGCCCAGTGAGTTCATCATCGGTTCCAACTACAATGGCATCCCGGGCAAGGCCGTGAATGCTGATGTAAGCATTGCACCGATGACGGGCCAGATCGATGAGCTCCGCATTTACAACACCCCCCTGCCCGACGCGTTCATCCGCGCGCTCTACAACCTGGGCAAGGCCGGTAAATAAACGTTACGCCCACGGCCGGGAGGCCGTGGGCTTTTTTTACATCTAGATCCCCACGAAATCCCATGCTCCGGTTGCCTGCACTCTTCAGCATTTGTTGCGCCCTTCTTGTTCTCTTCAGCGCCTGTAAAAAATCCGGCGGATCCGATAATTCGGATGGCTCGGTAACCGTTGCCTTCAAGGTCAACGGTGTCTATAACGGAACCCTTACCTACAACAACCCCGGACTCCGTCCGTCGATCGAATTCACGTTCACATCGGCTGTAGCCGCTGCGAGCGTGCCCAATGGTATCCAGCTCACCGATGGCGGTGGCACGGCGGTACCTTATCAAACCACTACATCCACCGACAACAAGCAGGTGACCATCGTGCCCCAGGCCAACCTGCGGGGCTTCACTACCTACCAGCTGCGTGTGACCGACGCCCTGCAGTTCCAGCCCGCAGGCCGGCTCGTCAACCCCCTGAACATCGTGCTGAAAACGGGCATGGACACCACCGACAAATTCCCCCGCATCACCGACGATGCCCTGCTGACCCTCGTGCAGCAGCAGACCTTCAAATACTTCTGGGACTTCGCGCATCCCGTCAGCGGGCTTGCCCGCGAGCGCAACACCTCGGGTGAAACCGTGACCACCGGCGGCTCGGGCTTCGGCATCATGGCCATCATCACCGGCA
>CBHWDR010000024.1:0-14358 GCA_966112575.1 uncultured Chitinophagales bacterium | reverse complement strand
GTTCAAGCAGGCCAAGAACGTCTCCTGGACCGTGACCGACCGTTACTTCAAGGCTTCCTTCCAGCTGAACGGACAGTTCATCGCCGCTTATTATGATGCCGAAGGCAAGATGATCGGCATGATGCGCAACATCAGCTCCCTGCAACTGCCCCTGGGCCTTCAGGCCGAACTGAAGAAGAAATATGAGCACCTCTGGATCTCTGATCTCTTCGAGATGGCCAACGAGGAAGGCACAACCTATTATATCACGCTGGAGAACGCCGACACCCAGGTAGTGCTGAAGTCCAACGGCTCGGAGTGGGATACCTTCCGCAAGCAGCGTAAAAGCTAGTTAGTTTTAGTGTGTGTAATACGATCCCGCTTGGCCCCGGCCGGCGGGATTTTTTTTAGGGATTGGGGAATAGGGTATTGGGGTAATAGGGTATTGGGTATTAGGTATTGGGGTAATAAGGGATTGAGGTAATACCGCCTTCGCCGAGGCTACGGTGGGCGAAGTGGGTATTGGAAACAGAATGATTGAATATAAACTGGCTGTTCTCCCGTCTCCCATCTCCCGCCTGCACTATCCTGCCTCTGCCGTTCACAGTCAAGGGTCGGCGGTCAACAGTTAACCGGCAACTCCCGCCAATCACCTACTTTTGTGCCCTAAATTTTGTACGATGAACAAAGGCCCTGTTTCGCAATTCATTCAGCATCACTACCGCCATTTCAACGCGGCGGCACTGGTGGATGCTGCGAAAGGATATGAACAGCATTTGCTGGAAGGTGGTAAGATGATGGTGACCCTCGCCGGTGCGATGAGTACGGCTGAGCTGGGCGTGTCGCTGGCCGAGATGATCCGTCAGGACAAGATCCATATCATTTCCTGTACCGGTGCCAACCTCGAGGAGGACATCATGAACCTCGTGGCACACAATCACTATGAGCGTATTCCCAACTGGCGCGACCTTACTCCCGAGATGGAGTGGAGCCTGCTGGAGCGTGGTCTCAACCGCGTGACCGATACCTGCATCCCCGAAGAAGAGGCCTTCCGCCGCATCCAGCGCCATATCCACGCGATCTGGAAGGATGCCGACGAGAAAGGCGAGCGTTATTTCCCCCATGAATTCATGTATAAGCTCCTGTTGAGCGAGGTGATGAAGCCCGACTACCAGATCGATACGAAGGATTCCTGGATGATCGCTGCCGCGGAGAAGAATATTCCCATTGTCGTGGGTGGCTGGGAAGACAGCACCATGGGCAACATCTTCGCTTCTTATGTGTATAAGGGCGAGATCAAGGCCTCGACCATGAAGAGCGGTATCGAGTACATGGTATGGCTGGCCGAGTATTACAAGAACAATGCGGAAGGAAAAGGCATCGGCTTCTTCCAGATCGGTGGCGGCATTGCCGGTGATTTCCCGATCTGCGTGGTGCCAATGATGTATCAGGACCTGGAGATGCACGAAATTCCTTTCTGGAGCTATTTCTGCCAGATCTCCGATTCCACTACTTCCTATGGCTCTTACTCGGGCGCTCACCCCAACGAGAAGATCACCTGGGGCAAGCTCGACATCCACACGCCGAAGTTCATTATCGAGAGTGATGCAACGATCGTGGCGCCGCTGGTGTTCGCCTATATTCTCGGCTGGTAAGAAGAAAGCAGAACGTATCCCGAATTTTTACCCGCAGCGCGGGAAAGAAGTACAGGCCCCCGCCCCGCGGGGGCTTTTTCGTTTGGCCTGGCAGGTTGCAAAAAGCCCCCCGCCGAAGCGGGGGGGCATCTGCTTGTGAGAGCGTTATTTCAAGGGTCCTGAACAACCAGGGTACGTATAGGGAACGGATCGCTCATTCATTATAGATGACTACATTGATCATTGATCATTCATCACTCATCAGTTGCGGCGGTCACGGCGGTCTTCGCGGCGATCACGGCGGTCTTCCTTACGGTCGCGCTTGTCCTCGCGGCGATCACGCTTGTCTTCGCGACGGTCGCGCACATCCTCCAAACGATCGAGCGCTCCTCCCTGGTGTTGGGCATCACGCACGTCTTCGCGTTTGTCGCGCACATCTTCACGGCGGTCCTTACGGTCTTCTTTCCGGTCGCGGCGATCTTCTTTTCGATCACGTACATCTTCCAGGCGGTCGGCTGCTCTGCGCGACTGGGCTGAAGCGGCGGTGGATACGCTGAGGGCGAGGATCAGTGCGAAGCTGAAGAGGCTGAGGTTGGCGGTAGTTTTCATCTGAGTCGATTTTTTAGGTTCGTTAAGCGGTTACAGGGAAATAGACGGGAGGGGATATCGAAGGTTTAAACCGGGGCGCTGAAAAATAAAGATCCGGCTCCCACAGTTAGGGGCAGCCGGATCTTTATTACAAACGAGTATGTTCTATCTCAGTGCATTAAGCCGGTTGCGGAAACCCTCCGCATCCCGGGCATGGCGAAGCGCCGAAATCAGGAAGAACAGGATCACGGTCTTTGCCACCCATCCGCTGATCAGTCCCACTCCGCCGAAAATATAGATCGTGATGCCCGTAAGCAGGGCAAAAGCGATGCAGGCGGTGAGGGCAGCTGTCTGGGGTTGGGAAACGGCAAAAAAGCCCAGTCCGATGAATACCAGGGGAACGATCATCATATAGGCATAGTTGACCTTGCCGAAGGCACCGATGCTCGCTATGGAAAGCAGGTCGCCAAGCAGGAATACCGCCCCGATGATCATCAAGGCGTTCCGGGTCTTGCCGGATTCATATTCCCAGTTCTCGGTGAGCACTTCCCGGTCTTCAAAAAGCAGGGGTTCGGCTGTCGATGCGGGGTAAGTAGAATAAGGTTCCATAAGCGAAGGTTTTCTGGAAGATGGTCGGAACGTGCAATTCCATAAAAAACCATCGCCTTTTTTCCAATGCTTGCCGGGTGACTTCTCACTGACGCATGAGCCGGGTCTGTATAAACATAAAAAAAGGGTAGCACGGGCTACCCTTTTTCTTCTTGAAACAGGATTTGCTTAGCGGTTGAAAACATTCGTATCCAGCGGGATGTCGCGTTTCAGCATTTCATTTCGGTTGGCCATTTCCCAGGCCGTATAGAATACGAGCTGGGCACGCTTGGCCTGGAGCTCATAATTGATCTTGTCGGGGGTATCGGTAGGGCGATGGTAATCGGCGCCGAGCATGCCATCGTAATAGAAAATGATGGGTACGCCCTTCTTGGCGAAATTGTAATGGTCGCTGCGGTAGTAGATGCGGTTGGGATCCTTGGCATCGTTGAACTTATAGTCCAGCTCCATCTTCACATATTTTTTATTGGCCGCTTCGCTGATGGTGCGCAGGTCGGAAGACAGCTTGTCGTCACCTACCACGTACACGTAATTGGTAGAGTCGCCTACTTTGCGGCTGGCGTCGGAACGTCCGATCATATCGATGTTCAGGTCGGCAGTCGTTTTGTCGAGCGGGAAAAGGGGATGGCCCGAATAATAGTCGGAGCCCCAGAGCCCTTTTTCCTCACCGCTGACGGTCATGAATACGATGGTGCGGCGGGGACCGTTGCCGGCGGCCGTGGCCTTTGCAAAGGCGTCGGCGAGCTCGATCACGCCGACGGTACCCGAACCCTCATCGTCAGCGCCCTAGTAGATCGTGTTGCCCTGCTTACCGAGGTGGTCGTAGTGCGCCGTGATGAAGAGGTATTCATCCTTCAGGTCGGTACCGGGGAGAACGCCGACCACATTGGAGCTCTGTGCGCTTACGCTGCTCTTCTGCAGTTCGAGGGTCAGCTCGGCCGGGAAGATCTGGATTGCGGCATTATTGGCCTTGGCCGCATCCCAGCCCTGGCCGGCGATCGTTTTGGCAATGGTTTCGGAGATGCCGAACTGTTGCGGCGCTACCGAACGGTTGAAGGCATTTACATACTGGCGGCCCTTGCGATTGGTGGCCGTGGTGCGCGGGAAATTATTCTGCACCATCAGCAGCGCAGCCATGCCTTTCGTGGAAAGCACGGAGAACAGGCTGTTGCCGCCGGCAGGCTGCCGTCCCATGGGAGGCGTACCGGTGATCATCACCACGCGTCCTGCCAGGTTCATATTGCGGACCGAGTCTACCGGTGCATTGGCACCGAGGAACACCACTTCACCGAAACGCATGGTGGCATTGATGTTCTGAGCTACGTTGGGACTGAAGTCCTTGTCCAGCTCGAAAGCCTGTCCGTTCACTTCCACGCGGCTGCTCAGAAGCGAGTCCTGGTAAACATTGAAGAGCTGCTGGTAGCCGCCGGTGGTGCCGGGCTGCAGGCCGAAGGAGCGAAACTGGGTTTCGATGTATTCAGCGGCTCTTCGTTGTCCGGGGGAAGCGGTTTCACGGCCTTCCATTTCCGCGCTGGCAACGATGAACAGATGCTTGCGGAGGTCGGCCGGGGTAATGGTCTTGCCATAGGCCTCAGGCTTGGCGCCTTTCTGCGCGAAGCCGTTGAGGGCTCCGAGGGCACAGACGATCAGGAGGATTTTTTTCATGTGTGATTATGAGGTTTTTGTTATACGCATCAGGCACAGGCGATCTTGGCTACACGCCGCTCGTGGCGGCCGCCTTCGAAATCGGTATGGATGAAGAGGTCAACCATGTTCTCTGCAGCATCAAGCTCAATGAAACGCGCAGGCAGGCAGAGGACGTTGGCATTGTTGTGCTCGCGGGCCAGCTTGGCCAGCTCGGGCAGCCAGCAGAGCGCCGCCCGGATATCCTGGTGTTTGTTGGCGGCGATGGCTACTCCGTTGCCGCTGCCGCAGACCAGCACGCCGCAGCCGGCTTCGCCCGTTTCAACAGCGGTAGCTACCGGGTGAGCGAAGTCGGGGTAGTCCACCGAATCGGCGCTGTAGGTCCCGTAGTCCTTCACCGTATAGCCTTTCGATTGCAGCAGCTTCACGATCGCATCCTTATACTCGTATCCGGCATGATCGGCGCCGATGGCAATGGGCTTGGAAAGGTCGAATGAAAGTTCCATGAAAAGGGGTTTGTACAAATGTAGCCGTTACCGGGCAATGGGCAGTAGGCAATAGGCAATGGTCAATAGTAAATAGTGAATCTTGAATCTGCCTACTGCCTACTGCCTACTGCCCAGAAAGATGTGGTTTATCTGCTTACGAACTCCTGCGTAGTTGGCAGGCGGTGGCAGCGCTCCACCAATGGTTGTTGCGCTGCTGCTTCCTGCTTTATTCCTCAGCTCCATTCGGCGTCGTCCTTTGCGCGCTGCTTGTCTACGCGGGCGGCGAGGATGATGCTGATCTGGTAAAGCAGCAGCAGGGGCAGGGCCACGGCCAGCTGGCTCACCACATCCGGTCCGGGCGTGATGACGCCGGCAACGATGAAGATGATCACGATGGCATACTTCCAGGCCTTACGCAGGTAGGAGGCGCTCACGATGCCGATCTTGGCGAGGAAGTACATCACCAGCGGCAGCTGGAAGGCAAGCCCGCTGCCCAGCACCAGGGGCAGCATCATGTCGATGTAGGAGTTGACGGTCCAGATATTTTCCACGGCTTCATCGAGCTGGAAGTGGAAGAAGAAGTTGATCGCGTAGGGAGAGACCACGAAATAGCCGAAGAGCACGCCGGTAAAAAACAGGAAGGAGACCCAGAAGATGACGCCCCTGGTGCGGGACAGCTCTTTTTTCGTGAGCGCGGGGCGGATGAATTTCCAGAACTGGTAGAACACGTAGGGGAAGGCGAGGATCAGTCCGCTCACCAGCACCACCGTGAACCACATGCTGAACTGCCCGGATACTTCCGTGCTTTGCAGGCGGAGCTGGATGCCGCCCATGCAGAGGGCATCACCCAGTTTCAGCCACTTGCCCAGGTTGCAGATCACGCCATAGGTCGGGAAGTCGTTGTGGGTTGGGCCCAGCAGCACATTCTTGATGATGAATTTGTTGTAGATGCCGGCAACGACGGCCCCGATGGCAATGGCAACCACGCTCCGGAAGAGGTGGGCACGCAGCGCTTCCAAATGGTCCACAAAGGACATTTCCGCCTTTTCCTGCCTGGGATTATTCCGCCGTAAAAACCGTAGCGCCATGGATGCGCAAAGATAAGGGGAACCGGCCACGGACAACGGACCAGGCTTGCCCGCCACAGCATAGGGTTCCGACCTTGAGCTGCTTCTGCTTTGTTCGGCATTGTCGTTGCGAGTGCAGCAAAGGTCGTCATTGCGAGCGCCGCGAAGCAAGAACACGGATAGAACGGATATAACAGATTAACACGGATGATTTTGAATTAGGTCGGAGCTGCTTTATTTGTTCGGTCCTGACATATGGTGCGCGAACAGATGGGAAGCTTCGCTTCGGAGATCAAGACGGATGAGGTGCTCCCAACCAGAGAATTATGATCCGCGCAAATCCGTTAAATCCTTAAGATCTGCGTTCCTTGTCTTGCTCTCGTCGGTTAACGGTGACTCATTTCAGCACCTTCATCTTCACCATCTCGATCCGCGTATCGCTTACGTTTAGAATATCGAATTCAAGATCGTCGATAATGATGCGGTCTTTCTGGCGGGGGATGGTCTCGTGGTAGTCGATGATATATCCGGAGAGGGTCTCCGAATCGTTCTCGGGGAATTCAAGGCCGTATTTTTCGCAGATATAATCCAGCTCCAGGCGGCCGGAGAAGATGTATTCGTTTTCTGAAAGGCGTTTCTCCACAAACTCTTCGCTGTCGTATTCATCATGGATCTCGCCGAAGATCTCTTCGAGCAGGTCTTCCATGGTGACGATGCCGGCGGTGCCGCCGAACTCATCCACCACCCAGGCGATGCTCTTGCGGTCCCGGGTGAAGCGGCCGATCAGGTCGGTGACGCTCATCGATTCGGGTACGGCCGGGATGGGCAGCAACATCGACTGCAGGCTCTCGGGCTGCTTGAAGAGGTCGAGTTGGTGAACATAGCCCAGGATGTTATCGATGTTGTTCTCATAAACGATCAGCTTGCTCAGCTTGGTATCGATGAATTTGTTGCGCACGTCTTCCATCGAGCATTTCATTTCCACCCCGATGATCTCCTTGCGCGGCACGAGGCACTGGCGGATCTTCACCTTGGGCAGCTCGAGTGCATTTTCAAACAGGTCGGTGTTGAAATCCTGGTTCTCCTGGTCGTTCTCGTTCTTATGCTGGAAGAGCGTTTCCAGCGAGTTGCCGGCGAAGACTTCCTTCTCTTCGTTCACTTTCACGTTGAAGAGATATTTGAGTACCCAGTTGGAGAGGTTGATAAAGAGGCTTCCGATGGGCTGCAGCAGCTGATAGAAGATATTGATCAGCCACACGAGGCGGTTGAGGATGAAATTGCTCTTGGCGCGGAAGATGGCCCGGGGGATGAACTCGGCAAAGATCAGCACCACAAAGGTCGCGAGCACGATGTCGAGAAGGAGGCGCGCAATATCGTGCTGCAGCCCGATCCAGTTCCACATGGGCGTGGTCACCTGGTTGAAGAGCAGCACAAAACAAACGAGGAAGAGGGCGAAGCCGATCACCGTAGTGCTGAGGAAGAGCTGCGGGGTTTCGATCAACCGCGAGAGCAGGATGGCGCTCTGCCGGCCCTGCTTCTTCTTCAGCTCGATCCCGAACCGGTTGGCGCTGTAAAACGCCATCTCGATGCCAGCAAAGAAGCCCATCATCAGTATCGTCACAAAAAACCAGACTAAGGTCGTTACCGCGATCATCGAATAAAGATATAAAAAGAGTTCAGAGTGGGTAGAGGAGAGGTTTGCCCGTTCGCGGGTTCAAAAGTTCAAGGTTCAAAGGTTCAAGGGTTCAAAAGTTCAATAGTTGGGTCTTCCGGACGTTGAGTTTTCCGCTTGTTCTGTCCTTAGATGCCTGCGGCATAGAAAATATCGAGGTTCGCGCTTGGTCTTTAAGCCTGTAGGTGCTTCCGTGGTTTAAACACAACTCTCTGCCCCTCCCTGCTTCCGTGTCTCTGTGGTTCAAAAAGAAAAAAACCTTAGCGCCCCTTCGTGCCCTCCGTGTTTTGGTGGTTCAAAAGTGAGCGAAGCGAACAAGACTATGCCTCCACAGCTGCACCCTGGAGAAAGGCGCCGATGAGGCGCTCTGCTTCTGCGCAGGCGCGGGTGAGGTCGTCGTTCACGATGATATGGTCGAAGGAATGCTTGAAGGAGAGTTCGTAAGCGGCCTTGTTCACCCGGGCATTCAGCGAATCCTCGCTTTCCGTGCCCCGGGAGAGGAGCCGGCGCTTGAGCTCATCCACGCTGGGCGGCTCGATAAAGAGGGAGAGCGTGGTTTCGGGGAACTGCTGCTGCACGTGGATCGCGCCCTTCACATCGATGTCGAGCACGGGCACCTTGCCTTCGCCCCAGATGCGGTTGAGCTCCGCCTTGAGCGTGCCGTAATACTTGCCCTCGTACACCATCTCCCATTCCACGAACTCCTCATGCTGGATCTTGTTGGTGAACTCCTCCACGCTCATGAAGTAGTAGTCCACCCCGTTGCGCTCGATGCCCCGCGCCTGGCGGGTGGCGGCCGAGATGGAGAACGCCAGCCTGGGTGCGAAATGACTCAGCAGGTGTCGGGTAATGCTGGTCTTACCAGCCCCCGATGGAGCGGTAATGATGATGATCTTTTGCTGCATATTGAGGGTCATGGCGGGCCAAAGATAAGCCTTCGACAAGCTCAGTCGAGCGCCTTCGGCAAGCTCAGTCGAGCGCCTTCGACAAGCCGGGAAGGCCAATCGCCCATGGCAAGCGGCCAATGGCTAACTTAGCCCCGTGCAGCATGTCGAATTCTTTCATCGCGATCATTTCGAATACCGTTATCACCGCAAGATGGCGCGGCGCTCCCTTGCGCAATTCATCGAGTTCTTCTGGGAAACGGATTTCGATCCGCTCTACCAGGCCTACCCCGAGGGCTTTTCGGATGCGCTCTTTCCCAACGTGGGCTATACCTACCTGATCAACCTGGGTACCCCCTTCGTGATGCAGCTCGACGAAGAGCGCTTCGAGATGAAGTCCGACGGCTTCCTTCCGCGTCATAAGCACATGATCTGCCACCACGCCACCGGCAACCGCATCTTCGGCATCAAGTTCCGCGTGTCGCCGGTCATCTTCCAGAAGAAGATCAATTTCTCCGAATACCGCGAATACATCTTTCCCCTGGCCTACCTCATCGACCGCGACCTCGTACAGCAGGTGAAGGCCGCCGCTTCCTTCGATCAGCGGGTGCAGATCCTTACTGACTACTACGACACCATCGTACAGAAATATTCGGGCTCGATGAAGGCGGTGGACGTGGTCACCTCCATCCTCAGCCGCTGGAGCGGCGGAGAGTTCGATACACCCGTAGAGGCGCTCGCGGCCGGGCATGGGCTCAGCTCGCGCACGCTCCAGCGCTATTTCGAATCGGCAACGAGCATCTCCACCAAACAGGCCTACCAGATCCTGCGCATCCGCAAGGCCATCGAGGCCCTCGTCGGCGATCCCAATACCTTCGACCTGCGACAGTTCGCCTATTACGACCACAGCCATTTTCACAAGCACCTCAAAGCTTTTCTCGGCTCGCATCATATCGAGCTCGAACAGCCGCACCTCCGCCTCCTTAAATGAGAACACCCCCGGTGGCCCGGGGGTGTGTGACTCTGGCGCTGCTGTCCTTAACCAACAAACCGCAACAGCAGCACGATTATTTTCTGCCGCTTATTGCGCACGCTGGCGCTCTTCTTCCGAAGCGGTGCTGCGCTTGCGCGCGGCCTGGACCTTATTATTTCCAAAGCGATAAGTAAAGGTGAAATTGCCTGTGCGCGTTTCGCGATAGGCACGCCAGTTTTCCACGTAACGGCCCTCATAGGTCACCTTGCCCTTGGGAAGGCTGGTCCAGAAGATATCCGTGAAGTTGAGGCGCACCGTTCCCTTGCCCTGGAAGATAGTCTTCTGTCCGCCCACGGCCAGCGCCCATTGGGGCTGCATGCGCATGTAACCCGATTGTCCGCCGGTATTGAGGTTAGCCGACAGCTCTGCCGCCCAGCCCTTGCCTAGGGTGAAGTTGTTGTTCGTACGGATGTTGGCAGCCACCGCTCCTCGATCGAGGCGCGCGCCCAGGTTGCCGGTGTAATGGTTGTAATACACGTTCACATTGTTCACCATATTCCACCATTTGCTGACGCGGATGGGCGTTGTGGCCGTGAGGCCGACATAATCCACCGTGCCGAGGTTCACCGGGATCTGCACCGTGATGTTCGAATCCTGGCCGGCAGGGATTTCAAAATCGGGGATCACATCCAGGATGCGCGAGAGCACGATCTCCTGCGGATCGGTGGTGTGGCTGTAGCCAAGGGTAAAGTTGAGTTGCTTCACCGTATAGCTGCCTTCATACGACCAGGTCATCTGCGGACGCAGGAAGGGATTGCCCGTTCCATAGATCGAAGGGTCGATCTGCTGGAGGAAGGGATTCAGCTGCCCGTAACCGGGACGATCGATGCGGCGGCTGACCGAGAGGCCAAGCGTTTTTTCTTCATTCAGCTTGTAGTTGAAGAAAGCGCTCGGAAAGAGGCGGAAATAATCCATACCATAGCGTTTGTCACCCTTCACCTGGCGGGTGCGCACTTCGGTCTGCTCGCCACGCAGGCCGACTGTCATGTTCCATTTTTTGAACTCGCGGCTCAGGTTCACATAACCCGCATTGTTGAATTCCTTGTAGAAAAAGCGGTTGGTCTTGGTGATATCCACCTGGGCGCCGCCGGGAAGCACATTGAAGAATTGCGCATTGTTATCCGAGCTGACCCAGGAGGTCTTCACACCGGCTTCGAAGCGCATGCCCTTTTCCAAGGGCTGCACATAATCGGCTTTGGCGGTACGGAAGATGAGGGAGCCCTGCTGGTCGCCATCCAGGATATCGTCGTCGCGTTTCGGCGTGCCGTTGGTGTTGAAGAAGCGGCTCGCGGTTCGGGTGAGGGCTTTCGAATTGTACTGCCCGTAGTCCAAGTCAGCCGTGAGTTCCCGGCCCTTGGTATCGAAGCTGTGCTTGAAGTTGAGGTTTGCTACGAAGTTGTTGTTGCGGTTATTGTCCCTGCCCGTCGTATTCACCACCGCCTCCGGCAGGTAGTTCGCATCAGTGATCCTGGTTTCGATCCGGGCGTTGCGACGGAAATGGTTGAAGTTGCTCGTGACCACGACACCGATGATGGATTTCTTCGTAGGGAAGAAATCGGCGCCGAGCCGCGCGCTGTGGTTGTTCACCGGGAAGGAAGCGTAGTTGTCCTTGTCATCCGAGCCTTCGAACACGCCATTGTTGTAGAAATTCCGGTTGATGATCAGGTGGTTCAGTCCTTTGCGGTAGCTGTAGTTGTAGTTGCCGAACAGGTTGAATTTTTTATTGCGGTAGTTGAAAGTGGTACCGGTATTCGCCTTGGGATAAATGCCCTGACCGTAGCCCGCCGTGAAGGTGCCGTTGGTGCCGAGGCGCTGGTCTTTTTTCATGCGGATATCGATGATGCCCGAATTGCCGGCCGCATCGTATTTAGCCGAAGGGTTGGTGATGATGTCGATGCGCTCGACGGCATTTGCCGGCAGGCCCCGGAGGTAGTTGGCCAGGTCGGTGGCACTCAGGGGCGAAGGCTTGCCATCGATCATCACCATCACGCCCGAGCGGCCGCGGAGGGCCAGCACGTCGTTCTGGTCGATGGTGATGCCGGGCGAGCGCTCCATCACGTCGAGGGCCGAAGAGCCGGCGCTCACGATGCTGCTCTCCACGTTCACCACGATACGGTCGCTCAGTTTCTGGATGAAGGGTTTCTTGGCCGTCACGGTCACGCCCTGCATCGAAGCGGCTTTGTTAGCGGCCAGGGCTACCTGGGGCAGCACGAGTACGGCTTCGCCTTCCTGCAGGGTAAAAGCATCGGTATAACGGGTGGTGAAGCCCACATTGCTCACCCGAACCCTGTAGCTGCCGGGGGCCAGGTTCACCCATTCGGCCAGGCCGGAGCGGTCAGTCAGCGCGGTGCGCACGAGCGCCGAGTCGGCCGCGCGGATCAGTTCCGCGGTCGCCCCTTCGAGGGGGTTGCCCGTTTCCCCGGCAATGGTCAGTTTCACGCTCCCTTTGCCCGTTTGGGCCAGGATGGTCTGGGAGGTCAGCAGCGTCAGGAACAGCAAAAGGATTCTCATGTTTCGATCTTTCGCCAAAACTTCAATCTTAATGCTGCGCCGGCTAGCCAAACTATGCAAAGCCCTGTTGCTCATTTAGGGACGGAGGAAAAACCATCTTCTACGAAAAATATCGTGTCGGAATTTTACATCGCTTTCTCGCGTAATTTCGCCGCCAACGAAGACCAATATGAATTACAATACTGAAGAGATCAACCACCTGATCCGCAACCGCCGTTCCGTGTTCCCGAAGCAGTTTGAAGAAGGCGCACAGATCGACGACGCGATCATCAGCGAGATCCTGGAAAACGCTACCTGGGCCCCGTCGCACGGCAACATCCAGCCCTGGCGTTTCGTGGTTTATACCGGCGAAGGCCTGAAGAAGCTGGCGCAATACCAGAGCGAATTGTATAAGGAGACCTCGGGCGATAATTTCAAGGAAGCCACCTTCCAGACGCTGGCCACCAATCCCCTCAAAGCCTCCCATGTGGTGGCTATTTGCCTCAAACGCGACCCCAATAAAAAATTCCCTGAGCTGGAGGAGATCGCAGCGGTATCCTGCGCCGTGCAGAATATCTACCTCTCCGTTTCGGCTTATGGCCTTGGCGGCTACTGGACCACCGGGGGCGTCACCTACCGCGAACAGGCCAAGCCTTTCTTCGGTCTGGAAGCGGATGATAAGCTTATGGGCTTTTTCTACATCGGCAAGGTTGCTGTGCCATCACCTTCAAAAAACCGCGCGCCGGTTGGCGAGAAAGTGGAATGGGTGCGATAAGCTCCCTGGCGTACTTTTAATGGCATTTAAGCCAGATGGATTACCGACTGTTCGAAGCCAGCCCCGGCGTGCGTGTTCTGATGTTGCCCGATGCGCCCAAATTCACCGTGCTCACGGTGAGTGATGACTTCGTGCGCACCACCGGCAAGACCCGTGAGGAGATGAAGGGCACCAGCCTTTTCGACCAGTTCCCGGCCAACCCCGAAGACGAATCTTTTGCCGGCCTGATCCAGCTGGTGGTCTCCCTGCAGGAAGTGGTGGATACCGCTGAAATGCAGGTGCTCCCCGTGTACCGGTACGACCTGCCCGATCATCAGGGTGGATTCATTGAAAAATTCTGGCGTGCCCGGAACGTTCCTTGGGTAGAGGATGGGGAAGTGCGCTATATCATTCATTCGGTTGATGATATCTCGCCCGAGGTCAGGGCCAGCCGGCAGGAAGAACGTATCCGTGCGCTGGAGAAAGCCTACGACCTGCTCATGCAGGCGCCCGTGGCCGTGTGCATTGTGCGCGACGAGCACCACGTGGTGGAGCTGGCCAACCGCCATATGCTGCAGTTGATCGGCCGCAACCCGGATATCGTTGGCCGCCCCCTGGAAGACACCCTCACCGAGGCGCGTGGCCAGGGTTTGCTGGCCATCCTCGACCAGGTGCGCAAAACGGGGAAGCCCTACCGCGTGCACACTTTCCCCGCCGAGATCCTGATCGATGGCGTACGGGTGAAGCGGTATTTCGACCTCGTTTTCCAGCCTTATTTCGACGACCCCGGTTCGCCTTACCCCTCGCGCATCTTCAATGTGGCGCACGACATCACCCAGCAGATCGAGGCGCGTCGAACGGTGGAGGAAAGCGAGGCCAACCTGCAGCAACGGGTGCAGGAGCGCACGCGCGAGCTGGAAAGCAAGAACCAGGAACTGCAGCGCTCCAATACCAACCTGGAAGAATTCGCCTATGCGGCTTCCCATGACCTGAAAGAACCGATCCGCAAGATCCATTTCTTCGCCGCCCGGCTGAAGGACGAGCTGGATGGCGCGCTCACCGAAAGCCAGCAGCGTTATTTCGACCGCATGGAACACGCGGCCGCTCGGATGAACTCCCTCATTGAAGACCTGCTGGAATATTCCCATGTCAGCCGCGGTACGCCTTCGCTTGAAACGATCGACCTGAATGGCAAGGTGGCGCGGGTGCTGGAAGACCTTGAACTCGAGATCGCGCAACGGAAGGCGAAGGTGGAGGTGGGCCAGATGCCTTCCATCAGGGGGCATCGCCGCCAGATCCAGCAGGTGTTTCAGAATCTCATCGGCAATGCGCTGAAATACCAGAAGGCAGGCATCGCACCGCAGGTGCAGATCAGCGCGCAGCAGGTGGAAGGAAGTGCGGTACAGCAACAGGCGCCTTCCGTGGATCCGCGTGCTGCCTATCACTGGATCTCGGTGCGCGACAACGGCATTGGTTTCGATCCTTCCGAATCACAACGCATCTTCAACGTTTTCAC
>CBHWDR010000023.1:0-14358 GCA_966112575.1 uncultured Chitinophagales bacterium | reverse complement strand
TAAGCAGAGGAAAAGACCGCCCCTTACCTGCAAGACTCGAGCACAGAGCCGACCAAAATAAATTCTTCGCGTTCCTCTCTTGCTTCGCTTCGCTCGCAAGGACGACGCCAAACGAAAGTAGAAGTCGCCAAAGGCAACCATAAACAACTTTGGCCTATCATCGGTCAACCTTCCAGGTCCTCACACCGACATGATATCCTTTTCCTTGCTGGCCAGGTGCTTGTCTACGTGGGCAATGAATTTGTCGGTCAGCACCTGGATATCCGCCTCTGCGTCCTTGGCGGCGTCTTCGCTCAGGCCGTTCTTCTGGGCCTTCTTGATGTTTTCGATGGCGTCGCGGCGGATGTTGCGGATGGCCACTTTGGTATGTTCGCCTTCACCGAAAGAGCGCTTCACGAGTTCGCGGCGGCGTTCTTCGGTCAGCGGGGGCAGGAAGAGGCGGATCAGGTTGCCGTCGTTCTGGGGGTTCAGGCCGATGTTGGAGTTGATGATGGCCCTTTCGATCGCCTGGAGCATGTTCTTTTCCCAGGCCTGGATGGTGATGGTGCGGGCATCGGTTGCCGTAATATTCGACACCTGGCTGATCTGCGTAGGGGAACCGTAATAATCGACCATGATACCGTCGAGCATGCCCGGGTTGGCCTTGCCGGCGCGGATCTTGGTCAGTTCCACTTCCAGGTGCCCAATGGCCTTCTTCATGGAATCTTCTGCGAGTTCGAGCGTTATCGACACATCTTCTGCTGACATAACCGTTGTTGTTTAATGCCGCGAATTTAAGGAGAACGAGCTTATTGCTCCGCAATGGCTGCATCGGTTTTCAGGGCAACCACCTTCGTAGTAGCGGTGATGCTGCTTTCTGATTCCGCAAACGCACCGGTAATGACCAGGCTGGTCTTCGGACGGCGCTTGTAATACAGGAGTGCGATCACCGAGAAGCCGATGACCAGCATGGAGGAAAGAACGATGGTAGAGCCGAGATGCCGGCCGAAATAAGCGAATCCCACCAGCGAAGCGTTGAGGGCCACGCAGCTGACGGTCACTTCGCGGTGGTTCAGTCCGTGGTCGAGCAGGAGGTGGTGGATATGGTTGCGGTCGGGAGCGAAGGGCGAACGACCACGGGAGATGCGGATGGCGAATACCCGGAGGGTATCCATCAGGGGCAATACCAGGATCGAGAAGCCGATGGCCACGGAGGAGTCGAGGGGAAGGGTGCCATCGACCGCATCGGCCACATTGATGAACTTGATCACCAGCACGGCATTGATCAGCCCGAGCAGCAGGGAACCCGAATCGCCCATGAAGATCTTGGCAGGGGCAAAGTTGAAATAGAGGAAGGCAAGCAGGCTGCCCCCGAGCCCGAAGGCGATACCCGCATAAACGGGCAGGTTGGCCATGAGGAAGTAGGTGCCAAACACCGCCATGGTCAGTACGCCAAGGCTGCCGGCGAGCCCGTCAACGCCGTCGATCAGGTTGTAGGCATTGATCACGACGATCACCGTGGCATAGGTCAGCAGGATACCCACCACTTCGGGCAGCTTTCCGATGCCGAGGAAACCATGCATGCTGTCGATCCGCACGCCGGCCAGGTGCACCAGGATGGCGGCGACCGAAACCTGTACGAGAAATTTCTTAGAAGCCGATAAAATGAGGATGTCATCTTTCAGTCCGAGGAAAAAAGTTACGAGGCAGGCAGCGAGGATGTATTGAAATTCGAAAGTGGGAGCAGAAATGGTGAGCAGGGAGGCGACGGAAAAACCAATGAAGATACCCACACCACCCAGGGAAGCGATCGGGCGGGTGTGCAGTTTTCGGGAATCAGGTATGTCGAACAGCTTCTTTTCTCTCGCTACCCGCATGATCGCCGGCAATGCCAGGAACGTGATCAGGAAGGAGAGACAGCCCGTTAGCAACACATTTGGCATTCAGCTGGTTTTTGGGTGGCAAAAATAGGATTCATAAGGGAAGGCCCCAAGCTTAGGATGATAAATTTTTCGAATAGGACATAATGGCTTTTACTCAGAAACCATTTGCATGAAAAAAGATCGCACATTTGCAACGCCGCGGACTTTAGATGGTCTCAGCGGCTAAAAAGTTTAAAACATTCCTAAATTTTATGCCAAATCTTACCGAAATCGCTTCCCAGATAAGGAGAGATATCCTGCGCATGGTCCACGGCTGCCAGAGCGGTCACCCAGGAGGCTCCCTCGGTTGCACCGATTACCTCACCGCCCTGTATTTCTCCGTAATGAAGCATAACCCGAAGGCATTTGATATGAATGCCCGGGAAGAAGACGTGTTCGTACTCTCCAACGGTCATATTTCACCGGTATTTTATGCAACCCTAGCCCGGGCCGGTTATTTCGAGCCCGCCGAGCTCGCCACCTTCCGCAAACTGGACTCTCGCCTGCAGGGGCATCCCACCACGCACGAAGGCCTGCCGGGCGTTCGCGTGGCTACCGGCTCGCTCGGACAAGGCATGAGCGTAGCCATCGGCGCTGCCCTGGCGAAAAAGCTGAATAACGAGCAGAACATCGTGTTCTCGCTGCATGGCGACGGCGAGTTGCAGGAAGGCCAGAACTGGGAGGCCATCATGTTCGCGCCCAACCACAACGTGGACAACCTGGTGGTTACGATCGACTGGAACGGCCAGCAGATCGACGGCCCGACCTATAAAGTGAACGACCTCGGTAATATCCGGGAGAAGTTCGAAGCCTTTGGCTGGCATACCCTGGAGATGAACGGCAACGAGATGGACGAAGTGGTCCATACACTCACCGAAGCCAAGTCACTTGTAGGTAAGGGCAAGCCCATCGCCATCATCATGCGCACCATCATGGGCAAGGGCGTTGACTTCATGGAGAACGATCACAACTGGCATGGCGTGGCTCCCAGCGATGTGCAGCTGGAAACGGCATTGAAGCAGCTTCCCGAGACCCTGGGCGATTATTAATGGTTAACCGTTAACTGTTGACCGTCAACAGCCAGGAACATAAAGGGAGACCACCGGCTTTAACCGGTGGTTTTCTTTTATATTAGGGCAAAGTTTTATTTATGCGCCGGGTCCTGCTTACCTCTTCGGTTTTCCTGCTCTCCTTCTGCTCCTTTGCCCAATTGCTGATCCGCAATACCACCCTGGTGGATGTGGAAGCAAAGAAACTGCGCCCGGGGCAGGATGTATTGATCGTGGACGGGCGCATCACCGGTGTGGGCAAGAACCTGAAGCTGCCCGAGAACGGCGTTACGGTCGATGGCAGCGGGAAATTCCTGATGCCGGGGCTGGTGGATGCGCACATCCATTTCTTCCAGAGCGGCGGGCTCTATGCCCGTCCGGATGCCGTTGACCTCCGCAAATACCAGCCGTATGAAAAAGAGATCAGCTGGACCCACAGCAATATGGAGGGCCTGTTGCGCCGCTACCTGCGGGCCGGCATCACTACCGTTGTGGACGTGGGCGCCAACGAGCATTTCCTGAAACAGCGCGACAGCTTCCGAAACAAACCCTACGCACCGGCGATCTACATGACCGGCCCGCTGCTCACGACCTATGAGCCGGAGCTCTACCAGAACCTGGGTGCCGAAGAGCCGTTCTCCCTGATGAAGACCGTGGAAGAAGCGCGGGCGCTGGTGCGCAGGCAGCTGCCGCTGAAGCCCGACTTCATCAAGATCTGGTACATCGCGAGCGGGAAGAATACCGACAGCATCGCGCGGGCGTACCTGCCCCTGGTGAAAGCCGTGATCGAAGAAGCGCATGCCCATGGACTGCGCGTGGCTGTTCATGCCACGGAGAACAGCACGGCCAGGCTGGCGGTGGAAGCGGGGGCCGACTTCCTGGTGCACGGCGTGGAAGACGGGCCCATCGATCCCGCCCTGGTGCAACTGATCCGGTCACGGGGTACCGTGCTTGCTCCAACGCTCTGGGTGGCGGGCAATTATTCCAGGTCGCTTGGCCAAACCTACAGCGCCTCATCCGAAGACCGGAAGTATGCGCACCCGACCCCGCTCAATTCCCTGATGGATCTCCCCTACCTCGATTCGAACCTGGCCCGCCGCCTGCGCAGTTATTTCAGCATGCCGGCCACGCAGGCCCGCGACCGGCGGGAGGACTCGCTCCGTGCCGCCAACCTGCTGGCCCTGCACCGTGCCGGCGCCTTCATTGCCACCGGCACCGACGCAGGCAATACCGGTACGCAGCATGTCTCCTCCTATTTTGACGAGCTCCGCGCCATGCAGGCCGCCGGCATGGATACCTGGAGCCTCCTGCAGGCATCCACGATCCAGGGTGCACGCAGCATGGGGAAAGAGAAAGAATTCGGCGCGATCCGCAAAGGCATGGTGGCAGACCTCCTGCTGCTCCGCCAGGACCCGACCACGGGCATCGAAGCCTGGAAGTCGATCGAGCGCGTGATCAACAAAGGCGTGGTTGTGGAGCCGGATTCCCTCGTCCGGATGGCGCCCGAGGAGCTGGCCGACCTGCAGCTGCTGGGCTACAACCTGCACGATATCGAGACCTTCGTTTCGGCCTATTCCGAAGACGTGGAGATCTATGAGCTGAATACCAACAAACTCCTCCTGAAGGGCAAGAAGGCCATGCGCGAACAGTATGGCGAATTCTTCAGGCGGGTGCCCGAATTGCACTGCACCCTCATCAACCGCATGATCGAAGGAAATTTCGTGATCGACCATGAAGAGATCACGCGGGCAGGCGGAAGGAAAAACTACGGAGTGGCGATCTACGAGGTAGAGGCGGGAAAGATCCGGAAGGTCTGGTTTCCCTGATCATTCTTCGCGCACCACCTGGCGCTGCATGGCCGCCTTGCGCGCCGGGATCCAGGAGGCAACGAGGGCGATCACGAAGACCGTGGAACCCACGAGGAGGAAATCGCCCGGGACCATCTTCACCGGGAAGTATTCGATCATGAAGGTGCTGCCCTGGAGGGGAATGAGGTGATACCGGGTCTGCAGCCAGCCAATAATGCCGGCGATGAGCATGCCGGAACCGCCGCCGATGCCGGCAAGCAGGAGCCCCTCGCTGAGGAAGATCCGCTGTATGAAGCCCCGGCTGCCGCCGAGCGAGTGCAGGATCCGGATATCCGCTTTTTTCTCCAGTACCAGCATGGTCAGTGCGCCCACCATGTTGAAAGCTGCCACTACGAGAATGAGTGAAAGGATCGCGTAGATGATCCATTTTTCGATCTTCATCACGGAATAGAGGCTGGCGTTCTGCTGGTAGCGGGTTTCCACGCGGTAGCCCTTCCCCAGCAATGCGCTGATCGCCTTGCCTGCCTCTTCAGCCTGTTCGGGATCTGCGGACAGTTCCACGGCCGAATACTGGTCGGGGCTGAGGTTCATCATCCGCTTCACGAATTCCATGTTGGTCAGTGCATAGCGGTTGTCGAAATCCTGCTGGATCACGAAGGTGCCGGAGGTCTGCACGCTTTCCCCGCTGAGGGAGTTGAGCGGGTTTTGCAGGTCCACGGAGCCTTTGCGGGGCATGTAGAGGGCCAGGGGGCGGATATTGCTTTCGGTAGACACGCTCACCGCGTTCTGGATGCCGGCGCCGAGCACGAGCAGGGGCGAATCGGCCGTGCCGGTATTGAACTGTCCTTCCACGATGTGGCTGGCCACCTGGGCTACCCTGGTGTATTCCTCGTCCACCCCTTTGAGATTGATGATCGACTGGTAGTCGGCCGAATCGGCTTCAAAGGCCCGGTTCTGGAGCAGGGCCCGCTCTTCCACGATCCGCGACAGGCTGCGGATCCCGCCCACTCCGCGGATCTTCTGCAGTTGCTCCGGTGTAAGCGTAAGCATTTTGCCGGAAGCCGGCGAGATCTTCAAGTCGGGGTAGAACGACGAGTACAGCGACTTCACCAGCCCTTCAAACCCATTGAACACGCTCAACACAAGAATGAGCGCAGCCGTTCCGATCACGATGGCCATGATCGATATCCACGCGATGATATTGATCGCGTTGGTGGTCTTTTTGGCTTTGAAATAGCGCCAGGCGAAGAGAAAGTTCAAGAGTTCAAAGGTTCAAGAGTTCAAAAGTTGACTTGCGGAGTTCGCATTGTTCGCGGAGTTCGCGCGTTGGTCCGCGCCGGATGAGCATTGTCTTATTTCTTATCCGCGTCTTCTGTGGTCTGTGGTCCGTCGTCCGTGCCCTCCTCATCCTTCTTGATCTGCCTGAACAGCTCTTCCATCTTGAACACGTGGTCGAGGGTATCATCGAGGTAGAAACGAAGCTCGGGCATGCGGCGGAGCTGGTGCTTGACCCTTGCCGCCAGTTCTTTCTTGACCTCCCAGGCCCGGTCTTCCACGGTTTTGAGCACGGCCTTGTTATCGGGCGCATTGAAGATGCTCAGGTAAATGCGGGCCTCCAGCAGGTCGGGGGTCACCTTCACCGTAGAGATCGAGATCATGGCGCCGTTGACGATCGACAGTCCCATGCGCTGAAAAATACCGTTGACCTCTTCCTGGATCAATCCGCCGATCTGTTTCTGTCGTTTTCCTTCCTCCATATGATCAGTTCAATAGTTTAAAAGTTCAATAATTCAATAGTTTGCGAAGTTCGCGGGTTTGCGAAGTTTGCGAGTTTAAGCGTGAGAATCCCAGCCTCCATCTTTTCCTTACTCCTCCCCTGCCCGCCGTAGCCTTGGCGAAGGTGGGAATACTCCCAATTCCCAATACCACAATACCTTATTACCTTAATACCATAATCTCCCACTCCCCGCAGCAACGGTAAAAGTAGTTACTTTGCCGGTTACCAAAGTTGTGCCTAAGCCTCCATGAAGAAGTATTCCCGTGTTTTCAAGTATATCGCCCATTACCGGGGCGAAGCTGTGCTCTATATATTATTCATCATCCTCTCCATTGTTTTCGGGCTGCTGTCGATCGGGATGCTCTTCCCCTTCCTGGAGATGCTGTTCAACGGCGACAAGCTGGGTGGCGGCATGCTGCCCACGGGCGAAGGGAACGGGCTGGTGGAAGAGGTGCGCAGGCTGATCACCAACAGCATCGATACGCGGGGCAAGGATGCAACCCTGGCCCTGATCTGCGGGCTGATCATCGGATCCATTTTTCTGAAGAATCTCTTTCTCTATCTCTCCTATTACGTGTTGAACCCGCTGAAGAACCGGATCGTCAACCGGCTCCGGAACGAACTGTTTGAGAAGATCCTGCACCTGCCGATCGGCTTCTTTACGGAAAAGAAAAAAGGCGACATCATCTCCCGCATGACCAACGACCTCAACGAAGTGGATGCCTCGGTGGTGGGCACCCTGGAGGGCTGGATCCGCGACCCGATGTCGATCATCATCACGCTGATCTTCCTCCTCCTGATCTCCGTGCCGCTGACGCTCATCGTGCTTGCCTGCATCCCGGTGGTGGCCATCGTGCTGGGTCGGATCAGCAAGTCGCTCAAGCGGCAGTCGAACGAGGTGGCCCTTTACGGGGCCGAAGGCATGTCGATCCTCGACGAAACGCTTAGCGGCCTGCGGGTGATCAAGGCCTTCAACTCGGAAAGCCTGATGCGCAACCGCTTTTTCCAGAACAACCATGAAATGATCACCGTGCGAAACAAGATCGGATACCGCCGCGACCTGGCCTCGCCGGTATCGGAGTTCATGGGGGTGCTGATCTTCACGGCCATCCTGTATTTTGGCGGTCGTCTCGTGCTCTCCGGCAACATGGGTCTGAGCGGCTCGCTCTTTCTATCTTACCTCGGCCTGTTCTATAACCTGATCAACCCGGCAAAAACGCTGAGCACGTCCTTCAGCAACATGCAGAAGGGCAGTGCCGCGATCACCCGGATCGAGGAGGTGCTCAATACCACCAGCACTGTGGATGATAACCCCAACGGAAAGCAGCTGAACCGCTTTGAGCAAAGCATCGAGCTGCGGAATGTTTCTTTCTCCTATGAAGGAGTTGACGTGCTGAAAAATATCAATCTGACCATCGAAAAAGGGAAGACCATTGCCCTCGTCGGCTCTTCCGGAGCAGGCAAATCCACGCTGGCCGACCTGGTGCCCCGCTTTCATGATGTGAGTGCAGGGGAACTGCTGATCGACGGCGTGAACATCAAGGACTATTCCCTCAAGTCGGTGCGCGACCAGATCTCCATCGTTACCCAGGAACCGATCCTGTTCAACGATACCATAGGCAACAACATCCGCCTGGGCAAGCCAGGGGCTACGGAAGAAGAAGTTTCGGCGGCCGCGCGCGTTGCCAACGCCGTCAACTACATCACCGGCAAAGAGGCCGGGTTCGAAACGAATATCGGCGACCGGGGCACCAAGCTCTCCGGCGGCGAGCGGCAGCGCCTCACCATTGCCCGTGCCGTGGTGAAGAACCCGCCTATCCTGATCCTCGATGAGGCCACTTCCTCGCTGGATACCGAGAGTGAGCGCCTGGTGCAGGATGCCATCAACAACATGATGCAGAACCGTACTTCCCTCGTGATCGCGCACCGCCTCTCCACCATCCGCCACGCCAACGAGATCGTGGTCTTGCAGAAAGGCGAGATCGTGGAACGCGGCACACACGAAGAGCTGATGGTGAAAGGCGGTTATTACTACAAGCTGGTGCAGATGCAGGAGGTCAAGTGAGGTTGTAGACGTGAAACGTGAGATGTGAGACGGCAGGGAGCCTCTGTATTGTGTGGGTGACATCTGTATTCTTTGAATAAATCTGTAAAATCATATCGATCATAACAATCTGCGTTCTATATTGGCGGCCTAGAATCAAGCCACCACATGAGATCTACCCTCCTATTGTTCGTCCTGTCGCTATGCACGGCAGGCGCCTTCGCACAGAGTGCCTACTCAAAAGCGCGTATTTACACCAACAGTAACTTCTTCGATGCCTTCATCCGGAACGTAGCCGAGAGCGGCACGCCACAGAGCATCACCTATTCGGAAACCGAAGGAGGCCCGACCAAACAACTGAGCGCTGCCGAGATCAAGAAGATCGTGTACCAGGACGGTACGCAGTATGAGCGCCACCCGATCGACGTAGACGTGTTCAGCACCCGGGAACTCGAACGCACCGAAGCCCAGTATAAGATCGCCGCTAACTTCTTCCGCGGCAATGCGCTGGTGGAGAAACTGGTGAGCGGAAATGTATCGCTCTATCTTTTCGAAGACCGCTATGGCTACCCGCACTTCTTTTACAAGAGCCCCGAAGACAGCGCGATCGTACTTTTCACGTACCAGGTATATGTTGTGGGCTCGGAGATCAAGGGCGGCAAGGCCTTTAAAAATCTGCTGAGTTACCTCGCGCAGAAGAACGGCTGCGGCAGCTCGCTCGACCGGCAGATCGAAGCCACGACCTACCAGGTCAAACCCATGATCACCATGATCCGTGCGCTGAATGCCTGCGAAGGCGGCGACTCGGAAATCACGGACCAGGACCGCACGAAGACGGACTTCCGCTTTGGCCTGATCGCCGGCGTAGCCATGACCAATTTCGATTTCGTGGTGGGCAACCCGAGCCGGTATCCCGGACTGAAAGCAGGCGACTTCCCGAATTCCACACGGCCGGCTTTCGGCGCCTTCTTCAGCCTCTATCCCTCCCGCCGCGTTCAGAACCAGGTGGTTTCTTTCGAGGCGATCTACAACGACTTCCGGTCCACTACCGACTCGATCCAGGCCAACGGCTATACCCGGGGACAGGGAAGCATCGATTTCAAGGTGCTGCACATCATCCCTTCCTTCCGCTATCTGTTTACCCAGGGCACTGCCCGACCTTTCCTCGAACTCGGCCCGGTGATCCAGGCCGTGCTCTCGGGCAAGAATAACTATGGTTTTATCGCTTCCGGAACAACCTACAACTATCCCATGTTCAACTCCACCGGGGTCGACCTGGCACTGATGGGCGGAGCAGGACTCGACTTCGGCCGCTTCAGCATCCAGGGCCGCTATCACCTGCCGCATTCAAAGGCAGGCGGCAGCCTTTCTACCTTCTTCGGCACGGTGCGCGTAAACCTCAATAAAGGGAAATTCCATACCGAGTAAGCACGCTGAAATTGCAGCAAAAAGCCCCCGTCGGATGACGGGGGCTTTTTGCTTTAAAAAATTATAGAAAATACAGGCATTGGTTGCAACAACCTGCGCAATCCGGTGAGAGCTTTGCCCTATGAATCAGGTAAAATACATCGCTTATGCCTGCCTGATCGCCATTGCCTCGGCAGGCGCTTTTTCCTTTTTATCCCTTCTTTCGGGCTCCGACCCGGCACCTAGTTCCCAAACCGTAAATGCAGCGCCCTCCGGTGATGCAATGAGCACTCAGGATGCGGCCACGTCCTCCAAAGGATTCAGCCTGTTCCGTGCCAACTGTGCATCCTGTCATGCGGTTGACAAGGTGCTTTCGGGCCCTGCCCTTGCGGGCGTGACGAAACGGGGGCCCTGGGCGGAAAATGAAAAAAATATCGTCAGCTGGATCAGGAATCCCGGCGCTTTTATTCCCACCCAGACCTATACGCAGGAGTTGCAAAAACAGTAAGGGCAGATAATGCCTTCCTTAGGTAAACACAAAGAAGAAGAGCTGCAGGAACTCGTGAACTACCTGAAATCCCTGTAGCGGGTCAGTTCACCGCGCTCGCCGGCGTTGCCCGGATATAGGCGGCGATCGAGTCCACATCGGCCTGCGTCAGTGCCGGGAAGGCGGGCATGGGCGTTCCGTAAGTTTCCCAGAGCTTTTTCAGGCGCTCATCGCCCGACTTCTTCATGTATTCTTCCGGCGCCTGGACGTAGGCGTGCAGCTTCCTGCTGTCGGTCCAATACTGTAAGGACTCGCGGAGGGCGGGTCCAACCAGCACCCGGTCGGGGTGATGGCAGGCAGCGCAATTGACGAGGAAGAGCTCGTGCCCTTTGGCATTGGCCTCTGTTGTGGCCGTGGGTATTTTGGATTCCGGCGCCGAGCAGGCAAGCAGCCCAAGCGCCTGAATCAGGAGATATCGTTTCATCCTTATCCTTTAAGCACCTCGCGGGAGATCACAAGCTTCTGGATCTCGGAAGTTCCCTCACCGATGGTGCAGAGTTTTGAATCGCGGTAATGCTTTTCTACCGGAAAATCCTTCGTATAGCCGTAGCCACCGAAGATCTGGACCGCATCGTTCGACACTTTCACCGCTACTTCACTGGCATAGTACTTGGCCATCGCCGCCACTTTGGTCATGGGCTCATGCGCTTCCTTGAGGTGACAGGCTTCGAGGGTCAACAGGTCGGCCGCCTCGATCTCGGTGGCCATATCGGCCAGCTTGAAGGAGATGCCCTGGAAGGAAGCAATCGGTTTGTCGAACTGGTGGCGTTCCTGCGCATACTGAAGCGCGGCTTCGTAGGCGCCTTTGGCGATGCCTAGCGAAAGGGAAGCGATCGAGATGCGTCCGCCGTCGAGCACTTTCATAGCCTGCTTGAACCCGTCGCCCACTTCACCAAGGCGGTTGGTATCGGGGATAATGCAGTTCTCAAAGATCATTTCTGCGGTCTCCGAGGCGCGCATGCCCAGCTTATTTTCTTTCTTGCCGCCACTGAAGCCGGCCGTACCCCGCTCCACCACGAAGGCAGTAGCGTTGTTCTTTGCCCGGGGCTCGCCGGTACGGCAAATAACCACGGCTACGTCGCCGGTCTTTCCGTGGGTGATCCAGTTCTTGGTACCATTGAGTACCCAATTATCGCCATCGCGTACGGCAGTGCATTTCATGTTGCCGGCGTCGGAGCCGGTATTGGGCTCGGTGAGGCCCCAGGCGCCGATCCATTCGGCCGTGGCCAGCTTCGGCAGCCAGCGCTGCTTCTGTTCTTCGTTGGCAAAGAGCAGAATATGCCCGGTGCAAAGGGAGTTATGGGCAGCCACGCTGAGTCCGATCGATCCGTCCACTTTGGAGATCTCTTCGATGATGGCCTTGTATTCGTAATAGGAAAGTCCGGCGCCGCCATATTGCTCGGGCACAAGAACACCCATCATACCCAGCTGACCCAATTGCTTGAAGATCTGCAGCGGGAACTCCTGGGCTTCGTCCCACTCCATTACGTGAGGCTTGATCTGTTGCTGGGCAAAGTCGCGTGCGGTCTGTGCGACCTGCAGGGTGATTTCGGAGGTTTCAAAATTCATAAGGGGCAATCGTTTATAGCGGTGCGAAGATAATGGGGGATTGGACGAATAAAAGCGGAAATACGGGTGTCTGCCTTCGGCAGACGGAAAAAAGAGCGAAAGCCCAGAAGTTAAACAGCTAAGATGAAGAATATGTCTTTACAAATACTCATTACCCATATGAGAACCAAAGCATAGCAAAACCTCTTGGTGCATCTTCGTGTATTTGGTGGCTTGGTGGTTACCGCTCGCGAGCGAAGCAAATAAACCCTTCTCCTCTTTCCAACTTTTCCCGCGAGCCTGCGAGCGCGATCTCAAACATATAATTCCAGCCCGTCGTAGGCCAGGTGCCGGCCGGCGGGTAAGTCGGCTTCGACCTCTGCGTGGCGGCCAAGCTGGTGGGAGATGTGGGTGAAATAGGCCTCGGGGATGGAGAGCTCGTCGGCAAGGGCGATGGCCTCATCGAGGGTATAGTGCGAGATATGCTTCTCGCGGCGAAGGGCATTCACCACCAGCACCTGCGAGCCGCGGATCTTGGCCTTCTCCTCCTCGTCGATGCGATTCGCATCGGTGATATAGGTGAAGGGACCGAAGCGAAAGCCCCAGACCGGCATTTTGAGGTGCCAGACCTGGATGGGCGTTACCGGGATGTCGCCCACGGCAAAGGGCTCCATGTCGATGGCGTTGAGCTCGAGGTTGGGGATGCCCGGGTATTTCTTATCCGCGAAAGCATAAGCGAATTCGCGCATCAGGCCTTCGGCGGTGAGCTGGTTCGCATACAGGGGCATGCCCTTCCCGGTGAAGAAGTTGAAGGCGCGGACATCATCGAGCCCTGCAATATGGTCTTTGTGGGGATGGGTGAAGAGCACCGCGTCGAGCACGCGCACATGGGCCCGGAGCATCTGGTAGCGGAAATCCGGCGTGGTATCGATCACTAGGGTCGTACGCGGCGACTCGATGAGGATGGAGCTCCGGAGGCGGTTATCGCGCGGATCGGGGGACGTGCACACCGGGCATTCGCAGGCGATCATCGGCACACCGCTGGAGGTGCCGGTGCCCAAAAAGCTGATCTTGAGACGGGGTGCGTTCACGGTAGCGAAGATAGTGGGAAGCGGTGGACGGTTGACCGTTGACCGTTGACTGACCACGGACCACGGACGACGGCCGGCTATTCCCTCGACTCGTCTGCCTCGTCGCTTGCCGGCTTGTCACCCGCTGCATCGTCTCCGTCAGCAGCTTCCGTTGCACTATCAGAGCCTTCTTCGGCGGCAGCGGCGTTCTTTTCAGCCTGCAGGGCATTGTACTTGCCCATGATGTCGATGAAGATCTTGCTGCTTTCGGGAGTCAGCGATTCGCCGTCGATCCGCAGCTGGGGAATCAGGTCGATAAGGGTATTGATCCGGCCTTCGAGCTGGAGGAATTTGTTCAGCACCACTACTTTCCGGTCTTCCAGGATGCAAAAACCACTCTGGAAGGAACCCCGTTCGTACCGAACGATATAGCCCGCTTCCTCAATGAGTTTTTCGATCTTGTCCAACGTGGTTTGCGTGTACTTCATGGCCGCAAAGGTAACCGCTATCGGTTAACGGTCAACCGTTGACGGCCGACGGTCACTTACTCACCAGCTGCACCACGGGCACGATCATCTCCTCAAGGCTGATGCCGCCATGCTGGAAGGTGTTCCGGTAGTAGTTGACGTAATGGTTATAGTTGTTCGGATAGCAAAGGAATACATCCTCGCCACCGAAAATATAGCTTGAGTTGATTGAAGGCGAAGGCAGCCCGGCCTCTTTCGGATCGCGGAAGGCCAGCACTTCTTTCGGGTCGTAATTCAGGTTGCGGCCGTGCTTGTAGCGCAGGTTGGTGGTCGTCTGCTTGTCGCCGATGACTTTGATGGGCGTCTTCACCCGCACGGAGCCGTGGTCGGTGGCCAGCACGATCTTGATGTTCTTGTCGGCGATCTTCTTCAGGGCCTGGTGCAGGGGCGAATGCTCGAACCAGGAGGCCGTGATCGAGCGATAGCTGACCTCATCGCCGGCAAGCTCCTTCAGCACTTCCATTTCGGTGCGCGCATGGGAGAGCATGTCCACGAAATTATATACGATCACGTTCAGATCATTGCCCAGCAGGTTATGGATATTGTTCACAAGGTCGAGACCCGCGTTGTTGTTGACCACCTTGGTATAGGAAACCCGCAGGTCGCCCTTGCCCAGGGTTTTGAGCTGGGCGCGGAAGAACTCTTCCTCGCTCAGGTTCTTGCCGCCTTCCTCATCATCG
>CBHWDR010000022.1:0-14369 GCA_966112575.1 uncultured Chitinophagales bacterium | reverse complement strand
TCAATTCTGTTTAATTCATCACTGTAATCGCACCGATCACCACCCTTATTCGCGAAGATTTATTCAATCCGTTGAATCCGCGTTCTTTCTCTCACTCCCCGTATTTCTCCCAGAGGTCGGGCCGGCGGTCGCGGGTGCGTTGGATGGCCTGCTCGTGGCGCCATTCGTCTACTTTTTTGGGATCGCCGCTGAGCAGAATGTCGGGCACTTTCCAACCGCGGAAGTCGGCCGGGCGCGTATACACCGGCGGGGAAAGGAGATGATCCTGGAAGGAGTCGGTGAGGGCCGAAGTTTCGTCATTCAGCACGCCGGGAAGCAGCCGCCCGATCGAATCGATCAGCACAGCGGCGGCGAGCTCACCGCCGCTCAGCACATAGTCGCCGATCGAGATCTCCATGGTCACGTACTGCTCGCGAATACGTTCATCGATGCCCTTGTAGTGTCCGCAGATCATCAGCAGGTTGCCCTTGAGCGAAAGCATATTCGAAGTGCGCTGCTCGAGGGTCTTGCCGTCGGGCGTCAGGTAAATGATCTCGTCGTAATCGCGTTCGCCCCGCAGCTGCTCAATGGCTTTCGACAGGGGCTCGCACATCATCACCATGCCGGCGCCGCCTCCGTACTGGTAATCATCGATCTGGCCATACTCGTTGACGGCCCATTGCCGCAGGTGATGCACCTGCACGTCGAGCAGGCCCTTCGCCTGGGCCCGTTTCATGATCGAATGATTCAGCGGGGATTCCAGGAGCTCGGGCAATACGGAAAGCACATCGATACGCATGCCGCGAAGGTAAAGGCTGTAGGTGAGACGGGAAACGTGAGACGTGAGCTTGGAGATTGGAGACTGGAGGTAAGAGGAGCATCCTGTGGACACAGGATGCGTTCTTGATTAGGACATTGCTTCTGTAAAAGGTTATGGCCTTGTAGCGGAAGCGCTGTAAAATTTTAGAAGGAAAAAAAGTGCCCCGCTAAGAATAGCAGGGCTTCACCCTTAACCATACGAAACCAAGTTCTTGTCTATGTAGAATATCTTGTAGTCGTTTCTATCAGAAGGCGAGATAAAATTAGTACGGCGGGCCGGGCCTGCAAGCGCGGTTTCGATGAACGGCGGGAAATTATCGGTTAAACATCTATTGTTCGCCCCGGAAGGGAATCAAAGGGCTTGAGACTCATGGCAAAAGGCGCTTTACCTCCACGATCGCCTTCTGGCTCACCGACTCAACATGACCATAAAGAAAATCGTAATTCGTTCCATTTTCGTTCAGGGCTTCCCGTTCGAGGGTTTCGAGATGCGGGTGCAGTTCGCCGGCAAGTCCTACATAACCCACGGTTGATTTGTAGCTGTGCGCCACCCGGCGGACCTGCTCATGCTCCCCTTTCTCGATGGCGGTGCGGAGCTGATCGAGTTCCCTCGGCGCCTGAATGAGAAACTGCGCGAGGATGGCCTTTTCAAACTCCGGATCATTGCCCGACAACTCGTGCAGGTAATCGAGGCTGACCAGATGCGCGGGTTCATTGGCGGGCAGGTGCTGTGCGTGCCGGGCGATCATATTATACAAAACGGTTTCCTTGATCGGCTTCGCCACGTAATCATTCATCCCCAGCTGCAGGCATTTTTCCTTCTCCCCCACCATGGCATGCGCCGTCATTGCGATCACGGGCACATCCATCCCCAGCTCGTTGCGAATGACCGAGGTAGCGGTGTACCCGTCCATCTCCGGCATCTGTATGTCCATCAGCACCAGCGAGTAGTTCTTTTTCCGGATCGCCTTCACGGCCTCAGCGCCATTGTCCACGAGGTCGAACTCGATGGCCCAGCTGCCCAGGAGGTGGCGGATCAGCTGCTGGTTCATCGGGTTGTCTTCGGCGATCAGCACGCGGATGCTGCGGAGCGACACCTGTTCTTCCTGAACGGCCAGCGCTTCGGATTACATCTGGTTCAGATCGGGCAGCTCATACTCCAGTTCCACGACAAATTCCGATCCTTTTCCCAATACGCTGACCAACTGCACCGTGCCTTTTTGCAGTTCCACGAGTTGCTTCACGATCGAGAGCCCGAGACCCGTGCCGCCGAAGCGACGGGTCGTTTCGGCTTCAGCCTGCTGGAAACGCTCGAACACCTGTGCATGTTTCTCCGGGGCGATGCCGATACCCGTGTCGATCACCTGGAGCCGGATCCGCGCCCGCTCGTCGCTGAGCGAGAGCAGGTGCACCTTCAGCTGGATGTTACCCTGGTCGGTGAACTTCACGGCATTGGAGATGAGGTTCACGAGGATCTGGGTGAGCCGCACAGCATCACCGCGCAGGATGTCGGGCACGTCGCGGTCGACGGTCACCTCGAAGTCGAGATGCTTCTCGCGGATCTTCTCGATGAACATCGCGCCCACGGAGCTGACCATGCTGCGCAGGGAGAAGTTGGTCTCCTCGAGGTGCATCATGCCCGCCTCGATCTTCGATAGATCGAGAATGTCATTCACCAGCGTCAGCAGGTTCTCGCCCGAGGAATGGATATTCTGTACGTATTCGCGTTGCTGGGTATTGAGCTCGGTACGGCGGAGGAGATTGGTGAAGCCCAGGATGGAGTTCATGGGCGTGCGGATCTCGTGACTCATGTTGGCGAGGAACTGCTCCTTCATATGGGCCACGTCCTTGCTCCGTCGTTCCGACTCGTTGAGCGCGCGGATCATTTTTTCCTGCCGCCTGCCCTGGTTGGTGATGTACCAGAAGGCCAGGCTCACGGCCAGCAGGGCCACTACCGTGATGATGAAGCCCCAGATGCGGGCATTGCGCCCGGTGGACTCCGAGGAGTTGGTGATGGAGGCAAGGCTGCTTTGCCGTTCATGTTCAATGCGATCGATAATATGGGAAATGGAATCACGGAGCACGCGGCCGCGCGAGGTGCCCATAAGGCTGAGGGCCGAGTCCTTGCCGAGGCGGTTGTAGTAATCGAGAAAGCGCCGGCTGAGATCGAGCTTGGCGCCGATGAAGGAATCGAGGCGGTTCATCTCGCCTGAGGAAGGCGAGTTGCGAAGCCGGGCGCGGAGCACGCGGCTGAGGCCCTGAACGGAGTCCATGAGCTCGTGGGTATTCTGAAGATGGATCGGGTTGGAGGTGATCACGAGGCCGCGGATATCGCTTTCCACGGTGGTGATGTCGGACTCGAGGCGCTGCAGGTCATCCTGCAGGCGCAATTCCGTGAGCAGGTTCTGATTGCCCTGAATCAGCCGCTTGATGTTGTATCCGGACACCACCTGCAGGAACACGATCACGATGATCCCCGAGAGGAAGAGCCAGAGTACGAGATAACGAAAATCCGGTTTATTGAAGCGCACATCCACGTCAGCCGAAAATACGAATTTCAGCTATGGGCTTCGGTGTGTTTGCCCTGGAGCACATACTTTTTAAAGGCTTTTTTGATCGCGTAGATGCAAAAAACGGTCAGAAGCAGACCCGGCAGGAGGATATAATACCGCTTTTGCGCCAGCAGTTCGCTCAACAGCAGGTACTCAGACACGATGAGCATCAGAATGAGGATGGCAAAAACGACGAATTTCTTCATATAAGTGGCATCAGATCCGGTTTGATCAGCCTCGTAACCGCTAAGGGTTAGATCCGGGGTGTTAGTTTGGTGGCAACCCCTCACGACAGGTCATACGATCCTCGATCGAGCGAATTTTCCGGGATATTTGATTGGTGCCAAAAATAATCCCGACTCGTGGAGAGTCGGGATGAGTTAGGTTAAAGCAGGATTCGGTTCGACGAACCCATGAGAACCTACGGTGAAATCTACAGCAGGTTCAGTCGTTTATTGAGGTTGGCCTTGTGGGTATCGGCAACGGGTATGCTCGTCTTGCCAATGGTGATCGTGCCTTCCTGGATGAAATCGATCTTGTTGATGGCCACGATATAGCTGCGATGAACCCGAATGAACTTCGATGCCGGCAGCTTTTCTTCGATCGACTTCAGCGTAGCGTGTACTACGTGGAACTTTTGTGGCGTATGCACCTTCACATAATCGCCCATGGCCTCTAGGAATAGGATATCGTCGATGCTTATGCGCTTTAATACACCGTTGTCTTTTACAAAAACGAATCCCTGCTCTTCCACCTTCACTTCTTCCTTATTGCTTTCCAGGGCTTCCTCGGCTTTTTCAACAGCCTGACGGAAACGGCCAAACGAAATCGGCTTGACCAGGTAGTCGACCACACTGAGCTCGAAGGCTTCAACCGCGTAGTCGGTTTTGGCGGTGGTGAAAATGATCAGCGGCTTGTTGATGCCCAGCTGCCGCGTGAAATCAAGGCCGGTCATCCCGGGCATTTCGATATCCAGTAAAAGCAGGTCTACCTGGTTCACGTTCACGGCGGCCAGGGCCTCTTCCGCATCTTCACATTCCGCCACAAGCTCGAGTTGTGGCATCTGGCTCACCAGCTGCTTGAGGGCCATACGGGCCATCTTGTTATCATCCACAAGTATGCACTTCATGATCAAGGGTATTGTATCGAGTTCCTGTTTCTTATTGATGTAGGGGGCAATATAACAAATTGCATGAATCCATCATCCCGTACCAGATAAAAAAGGACGGCCCGGGGGCCGTCCTTTTTTATCTGTTTACCGGTCACCATCAAGGGCTAACGGTTAGCGGACACCGATCACCGGCAGCGCTTTCTCCCGGATGAGCGTATTGAAAGCGGCAACATCGCGGGTACGCACCTGCTCCAGCTTCGCCAGCTGGGCATCCACCTGGGCGGCCAGCTCGGCATATACCGCACGCACCTGGCGGCTGGGCGCGAATGTGCCCGAACTGGCTACATCGAAGATGCCGGCCAGCTTGTCGTTGAGGCGGATGGGATAGTTGAGCACGTCCTGGCCGCTCTTTGCCTTCGTCTGGTAAAGCGTTTCCTCGTCAGCGGTCAGCTGCTTGTTGATGCTGTCGGCCGCGGCCTTTACCTCTTTCGGCAGGTCCTTACCCTGCTGCCCTACGAATCCGTTGATCTGCGTGCGCAGGGCCCGGATGTCGCGGATGGCCTTCTGGATCTGGTTGAACTTGTCGCGCACCTGTGTGAGGAAAGCGAACTGCGCTTCGTAGTCTTCCTGGCTCATCTTGATCGTGGGATCCGCCTTCACCACGAAGCTCTTCTCTGCCGAGTCGCTTCCAACCTTGATCCTGGCCCGGTAGGTACCCGGCGCTACGGTAATGGATCCCGGAACACCGTTCCAGAGGATCATACCGTCGATGCGCTCTGCCTCAGGCAGCTGCAGGTTCCAGGCCCACTGGTTCATACCCTTGCTGATCTCGATCTTGTCGCGGGCTTCTTTCGCATCGGTGGCGAAGCTGCGCAGCAGTTTGCCGGACTGGTCGAAGATCGTTACCGAGGCCTTGGTGGAGTCGGTCACCTCACGCACATAGAAGTTGAGCACGGCACCTGCGGGCGGGTTCGCCCCGGCCGTACGCGGTGTTCCGAAATTCTGGGCAAAAGGACTTACCGGGATGCGGTAAGCCGGGCGCATATCGTACACATGGAGATTCTTGTTGACAAGCGAAGCATCCATCTCCTGCAGGGTGGTCAGGTCGTCGAGCACATAGAAGGAGCGGCCCTGTGTGGCCACGACGAGGTCATTATCCTTGATCGTAAGATCCGTGATGGGCACCATGGGCAGGTTGAGCTGGAAACGGCGCCAGTTCGCACCGTCGTCGAAGGAGATGTACATGCCATATTCCGTTCCGGCATAGAGCAAACCCGGTCGCTTTGGATCGGCACGCATCACGCGGGTGAAATCGGTGCCTGCGATGCCATTGGTGATCCGCTTCCAGGTCTTGCCATAATCTTCGGTCTTGTAGATATAAGGCGCGAAATCATCCAGCTTGTAGCGGGTACCGGTGGCGTACACGGTGCCTTTCCTGGTCGGATGCGCTTCCAGTGCGTTCCACATGATCCATTTGGGCGCATCTTTTGGCGTCACGTTCTCCCAGTTCTTGCCGCCGTCGCGGCTCACATTCAGCAGGCCATCGTCGGAGCCGGTCCAGAGGAGGTCTTTCTCCAGCGGCGATTCCATGGCGGTGAAGATGGTGCAGTAGTATTCTACAGACGTGTTGTCCTTGGTGATCGGGCCGCCGCTCGAGAGCTGCTTGGTCTTGTCATTCGTGGTCAGGTCGGGCGAGATCTGCTCCCAGCTCTGTCCTTCGTTCTCCGAAACAAAGAGCACGTTGCCGGCGGTATAGAGCCGCTTCGGGTTGTGGGGTGAGAAGAAGATGGGGAAGTTCCACTGGAAGCGGTACTTCAGCACGTCGGCACCGGCCCCCATGGGATTGTCGGGCCAGGGCGAAACTGCGCGGTTCTCCCCGGTGCGGTGGTCGAGGCGGGAAAGGTAACCGCCATAGTTGCCCCCATAAACGATGTCCGGGTTGAGCGGGTCGGCTACCACGTAGCCGCTCTCCGAGCCTGCGGTCGGCTCCCAGTCGTTCTCCGTGATCCCGGCACCGGAAGTACGGCTCTTGATCCGAATCGTGGAGTTGTCCTGCTGCGCACCCAGGATGCGATAAGGGAAGGAATTGTCGGTGCTCACGCGATAGATCTGCGCGGTGGGCTGGTTCATCATCGTGCTCCAGTTATCACCGCCATCGAAGCTCACCTGCGCGCCGCCGTCATCAGCCACGATCATGCGGTTGCCATTCTCCGGGTCGATCCAGAGGTCGTGATGGTCGCCATGCGGCGTGCGTACTCCCTGGAAGGTCTTGCCACCGTCGCGGCTGCGCATGAAGCCTACATTGGGTGCATACACGAGGTTCTCGTTCTTCGGGTCCACGAATACCTTGGTATAATACCAGGCGCGCTGGCGAATGTTGTTGTCGTTGCTGGTGAGGGTCCAGGTCTCCCCGGCATCATTGGATACGAACATGCCGCCATTCGCATTCTCGATGATGGCATAGAGCTTATCCGGATTGGAAGGCGCAACCGCTACACCCACGATGCCCCAGGTACCCTTGGGCAGTCCTTTCTTTTCCTTCAGTGAAACCCAGGTCTCGCCGCCGTCGGTACTTTTCCAGAGGCCGGAGCCTTCGCCGCCGCTCTCCATGGAATAAGGCGTGCGCAGGGCGCGCCAGGTGCCGGCATAAAAAACTTCGGGGTTGCCGGGCTCCATCACGAGGTCGGACACACCTGCCTGGTTGTTCACGTAAAGAGTTTTCTTCCAGGTGCGGCCACCGTCGGTGGACTTGTACACGCCGCGGTTCTCGTTGGGACCGAACAGGTGTCCGCTTACCCCGGCCCACACGATATTGGGATTGCGTGGGTGTACGATGATGCGGAAGATATGACGAGTGTCTTTCAGGCCGATGTTGCGCCAGGTACGGCCGCCGTCGTCGGAGCGCCACATGCCGTTGAGACCTTCGCTCACGTTGCCGCGAACCGTATTCTCTCCTTCGCCCGCATAGATCACATCTTCATCGGAAGGCGCAACGGCCACCGCGCCGATCGTGCCGCCGAAATATTTATCGGTGATATTCTTCCAGTTGGAGCCGCCATCGGTGGTTTTCCAGACACCGCCACCGGTAGCGCCGAAATAAAACGTGTTCTTGTTCTTGTACGAACCCGTCACTGCCCCCGAACGTCCGCCGCGAAAGGGACCGATGAGGCGGTACTTCATCTTCGACAGGAGGATGGAGTCGGGATTGGCAGCAGCTTTCGTGCCGCGCTGCGCATCCGCCGTGAGCAAGAAGCAAAATGCCGAAAGGAGGAAAAAGAACGTTCTTCTCATGTGTGTTTGATTGATGGCAAAAAGATACGAAGGGTATGGATTCCTTACCACACAATCTCGATGCGGATCGGCTTCCCCGTATAAGATACATTGAAGGCTAGGAGGTCCTCATCCCAAAATGCTTCCTGGCCCTGCTCCAGGTCAGCGCCGATCGTGCGCACCTGTCCGTTCACCAGCAGCTTTGCGGGCCTTCCCCCCGTATTGGGGATCACGAATTTTAATTCCCGCTTCGCCGGCTTGCCGGCATAGCTGCCTTTGCCGCTGATGGTGATCACTGCCCTGCCTTCTTTCCGGCCGGTGGAGGAATAGGTGATCAGTTCGAAAGCGCCTTTCGACAGGCTGTTGCGGGTCTTCCCATCGTCAGAATAAAGCCGGCCGGTGGAAGGACGTTCCGAAAGGATGTGAAATACATCCAGCACATCGCCCTTCATGGCTTCGGTGTTGAACTCGATCGCCGACCAGCTGGTGGTCACGAATGCCCCTTCGCGGAAATAGGCAGGGAGGTGATAGATCGAATCCTGGATCCAGCGTCCGCCCTCAATGGTCTTGCGGCATTCGGCATGGTACCACTTGCCCTTGGGCAGGTAGATCATTCTTCCCCTTCGTCCTTTCTGCAGCACCGGCGCCACCAGCACCTGTTCGCCCCACATGTACTGATCTTCCACCCGGGCGGCCGTTGAATCATCCGCAAAATGGTAATACATCGGCGCCATCAGGGGCTTGCCCTCAACGGCCTGCTCATAGGCGAGGGTATAGTTGTAGGGCAGCAGCCGGTAGCGGTTGTAGATCGCCTGGGCGGCAACGTTCCGGTAAGGCGTGTCAATGAGCGCCGCTTCGCTGGGATAAGAGAACGCCTGGGGATCGACGGCATAAAGTGCGGTGCCGTGCGGACGGAAGATGGGCGTAAAGGCGGCGAATTGCAGCCAGCGCACATAGAGCTCCGGATCGCCCTCGCCGCCGGCGAATCCACCCGCATCCGAATGCACATAGGGCACGCCGCTCATGCTCATGCCAAGCAGAACCGGCAGCTGCGCGCGTAACCCGCTCCAGTTGCGCCCCACATCACCGGTCCAGGGAAAGATGGAATATCGCTGGGTGCCGGCAAAGCCCGAGCGGTTGAGCGAAAACAGGCGTTTGTTGGGGTACTCTTTTGCATATCGGTCGTAGAGCATCTTCGTCCAGAAGTGGCCGTAAATATTATGCACCTCATCACCGGCAAAAAGCCGTTTGTAGCCGAGGTCTTTCAGGTTGTGGTAGACGCCTGCGGGATGGTGCTCGGGCTCACCGAGGTCGCCCCACCAGGCTTCCACACCGTTGTCCATTTGCTTTTTATAAAAACTCCAGAAGAAGGATTTTGCATCGTTGCGGAAAATGTCGAGCAGGCCGCCTTTGCCGAAATAAAAATCGGTGAGATAGAACGGCTTCCCTGCACTGTCTACGGCGAGATAGGGCTTTGACTTCAGGTAATTCGTGGAGGTCTCCACGAAATAGGGTTCGGTGACCAGGATGGTCTGGATGTTCTGCCTGCGAAATCCGGCGAGCCTGTTTTTTGGGTCGGGCCATTTGCGCTTGTTGATCCAGTCGAGATTGCCCACGGTTTTCTGGATCGAGTCGCCGAACCAGAAGAGGTCGAAGATGATCGCGTCTACGGGCAGCTTCTCTTCCTGCATGCGCCTGAGGACCGACTGCACTTGTTCTTCGCTGGTATAACCGAAGCGGCTCATCAGGTTGCCCATGGCCCAGCGGGGCGGAAGGGGCTGCGTACCCGTGAGGCGGTGATAAGAGCGCAGGATCTCGGTGTAGCTGCCGAAGATCACATACACCTCCAACGCGCCCGAAACCGTACTCCATACCAGCTCGTCGGGATTGGCCTTACCGATGTCGAGCACGCCTTTAGCGGGGTTGTTGAAGAAGAGGCCATAGCCCTTCGAAGACGTGATGAAGGGCACTGAGTAATTGAGGCGGGCTTCGCCCTCCCCATACCCATAGGCCGGGGCATTATAAAGTTCGAGACGGAAGCCGCGCCGATTGAGGGGCAGGGCCCGCTCGCCGCCGCCGAAGATCTTTTCGTCTTTCTGCAGGCCGATGCGGAAGCCACGGTCGCTGCTGTTCTGGTAGGCAATGCGCACCTGTCCATTGTTCAGGACCAGTGAGGGCCACTCGAAGCGCAGGTCCACATTCGCTTTCGCAACCGAAGGCTTGAGGATCACGGCATCGGAGATCTGTTCCGTACGCGCCGAATCGTTGGGCACAAATTTCACGCGCACGATATTGGGAGCAAAGGGGGTCACCTGGAAATAACCCTGGGGCGTGCGGGTCACCTGGGCGAAGGAGCTGAAGGCAGAAAAGAGGAAGCAAAGGAGCAGCAAGCGTTTGTCGACGTTCATATGACCAAGCTACCAATTTTATCGTGTACGATGGACATTATGCCGGCTCCTCTCCTCCTTGCATCTTTATTCCTTGTTCTTTCCTCTTTATTCCGCCAACTTTGACGCATGACCATAACCGGCAATCTTGTAGATGTACACCAGCGGCGGATCTATCCGGCGCGGATTACTGTGGAAGGCGAACGCATCGTTGCGATCGAAGAACTGGGAGCGGATGCCAAACCGGAACCCGGCTTCATCCTGCCCGGCTTCATTGATGCGCATGTGCATGTGGAAAGTTCGATGCTGGTCCCATCCGAGTTCGCCCGGCTGGCCGTGGTGCACGGCACTGTGGCTACCGTGAGCGATCCGCATGAGATCGCGAACGTATGCGGCATGGAAGGTGTGGACTTCATGATCCGCAACGGACGTAAAGTGCCCTTCAAATTCTATTTCGGCGCACCGAGCTGCGTACCGGCCACCACCTTCGAAACAGCCGGGGCCACCATCACCGCCGGGGATATCGAATTGCTGCTGCAACGCGAAGAGATCACCTACCTCACCGAGATGATGAACTTTCCCGGGGTGCTGCACGGCGATCCTGAGGTCCTGCGCAAGATCGCCGCCGCGAAAAAATGGAACAAGCCTGTCGACGGCCATGCACCCGGACTGCGAGGGGAGGATGCCAAACGGTATATCGACGCGGGCATCTCCACCGACCATGAATGCTTCACGGCGGAGGAAGCCCTCGACAAGCTGCGTCATGGGATGAAGATCATCATCCGCGAAGGCAGCGCCGCGAAGAATTTTGAAGCGCTCATTGGGCTCCTGCCCGAATACCCCGGGCAGATGATGTTCTGCTCCGACGACAAGCATCCCGACTCCCTCGTGGCCGGCCATATCAATCAGCTTTGTGCCCGCGCCGTTGCAAAAGGCCTGGATCTTTTCGATGTGCTGCAGGCCGCCTGCGTGAACCCCGTCAATCATTACGGCATGAAAGTGGGCTTGCTGAGGGTGAATGACTTTGCCGACTTCATCCTCGTCACCGACCTGGAGAAATTTGACGTGAGGGGGGCCTGGATCAGGTTGGGGCCACGCCGGTGAACCAGTTCAGCTGCAGAACGAGGCAGCCGGAAGACTTTCAAACCGCCAACCCTTTCGGCGAGGAACCCGTGCCGGTGATCGAAGCGCTCGACGGGCAGCTGATCACCAACAAGGTGCTGGTGGCGCTGCCGGTGAAGGATGGCTTCCTTCAGCCCGACCCTGCGCAGGATATCCTGAAGATCGCAGTGGTGAACCGCTACCGCGAAGCGCCCGTAGCTACGGCCTTCATCCGGAACTTCGGCCTGAAAGCAGGCGCGATCGCATCTTCGGTGGCGCATGATTCGCACAACATCGTTGCCGTAGGCGTGGACGATACCGCGATCTGCCGCGCGGTGAACCTCGTGATCGAAGCGAAAGGCGGTGTGAGCTGCGTGGGAAATGGCGAGGCGCAGATATTACCGCTTCCGGTAGCGGGCCTGATGAGTACAGAAGATGGGTACCTGGTTGCGGAAAAATATGCCGCCATCGACGCCGCTGCCAAGGCACTCGGCTCCACCCTGGGCGCGCCCTATATGACGCTTTCCTTCATGGCCCTGCTGGTGATCCCCCACCTGAAGCTCAGCGACCTTGGCCTGTTCGACGGCGACCGGTTTGCGTTAATCACATCTGCGAAATCTATATAAATCGCGTAATCTGCGCCCAAAACCCTACCTTAACGGTCCATTCATCGCATATGAAACATCTCGTTCTTGCAGCTGGCTTCAGCTTTATGGCTGCCCTCTCCTTTGCGCAATCCGGCAACGGCGGCGGCATTCTCCCCACCGGTACGCCCATGTCGGGCATCTCCGATCAGAATATGTTCCAGGACCGTCGCAACCTCTATTTCTTCGACGACCAGTATATGATCGAAGGGCGAAGGGTTTTCGGCACACCCTTTCTCTACCGCGAGTGGGAGAAGGGTGTGATCACCACTGCCGACGGCCGTGTCTTCAATGGTTATAAAGTGCGGTACGATGCCTTTCATCAAACCGTATTTTTCTCCAATGGAACCGACTCGCTGGAAGTGAACGAAGAGATCAAGGAATTTTCGATCACGACTGTGTATACCGATACGGTCACCACCAACCGTTTCTTCAATGCCAACCTGTACAGCAAGCCGAAGAAGCCGGCCTATTATGAGCTGATGGCCGAGGGCGCAGCGGGACAGCTCCTTAAGTTCAACCGGAAAATCGTTACGGAGCTGAGCAAGGGCCTTCCTGCCTACGACGGCAAGAAAGTATTCGAACTTGAACAGACTTTTTACTACTACAACAAGGCCACGAAAAAACTCACGCAGCTGAAAGCCACGGGCGCCAATGTTGCGGAAGCCATGGGCGTGGATGCGAACTCGGAAGCCGCTTCGAACATTAAGGGCACCAATTTTGCGGTAAACGCCGAAGTCGTGGAGTTCTTCAAGAAATATCTCGCCACGGCCAAATAAGCTTACTAACCCCGATCATAAAAAAAGCGTGAAGGCAACACCTTCACGCTTTTTAATACGCACCCACAAATTGATCGATCTACTGCTTTCTCCTCCCGATATATGGGGACTCCTATCTCCTTCTCCCTCCTCAGGCTTCCTGCCCGATCCAGACCGCGCCGCCGATCGAATCGCGCGAGGCGCCGGTAACAGAAGCCAGCACCGTGTTCTCCTGGCGCCAGCGAAGCACTCCGAGGAAGGCCATGATCAGCGCTTCCTTATACTGCACCAAAGAAGTATCGGGCACCAGTGCCGTCACGCCGGAGGTGCGCAGGTGTTCGTTCAGCCGGTCGACCATAAAGGTGTTGAGCGCGCCACCGCCGGTTACCAGAAGCTGGCGGTCGGCATGGCCGGAAGGGTGGGCCGACACGGCCTTTGCCACCTGGATGGCGATATGCTCCACGTAGGTGCGCAGCGCGTCGTTGGTAGGCAGGCAATATTTCCCGATGAGGGGAATGATGGTATCGGTGCCGAATTCGTTCGCAAGTGATTTGGGATACGGCTGACTGTAGTAGGGCAGGGCATTGAGCTCGTCGAGCAGGGAACTGCTCACCGAGCCGGAGGCGGCAAGGGCGCCGCCTTCGTCAAACTCTTTCCCCACCGCATTTGCAAGCAGGTTGAGCACCCGGTTGGCGGGGCAGACGTCGTAGGCATGATAGGCCTGGCCACTGACCGAAAGATTGGCGATACCGCCGATGTTGAGAAAGAGCGCGGACGTGCCCAGGAGCAACTTCTCGCCCATGGGCACGATGGGGGCTCCCTGTCCGCCAAAAGCCACGTCGAGGTTCCGGAGGTCGCTCACCACGGGCAATCCGGTTTCTGCGGCGATGGCAGCACCGTCGCCGAGTTGGGCTGTAAAGCCCCGGGCGGGGTCATGGAAGGTGGTATGTCCGTGGGAAGCCACCAGCCCCACCTGGTACAGCAGCTGGTGTTGCTCCATAAAAGCATTGACGCTTTGGCCCAGGAAGTGGCCATAATCGGCGTGCAGGCGGGCATAATCGCCGGCGGAAAGCGCGGTGGCGTTTCGGAGTCGCTCGCTCCATTCCGGGGTATAGGGCAGGCATTCGGCCGCCTTGATCTCGAAGGACCAGGCGCCACCCTGGTGCAGGAATTCGGCAAAAACAAGGTCCAGTCCATCAAGGGAAGAGCCGCTCATGAGGCCAATGGCACGGTAGATCATGGGGCAAAGTAAACGGGGATTTCTGGATTGGGGAGATTTCTGGAATGGGAATGAGGGCCAAACCTTCAAGGTTTCGCTGTATTTTTGGCGGCCATGGTCATCAATCTATCGAAAGAGCATTCCCTCGTTTCCAACTGGGTCGCCGAATTGCGCGACGTGAACGTACAAGGCGACCGCCTCCGGTTCCGCCGGAACCTCGAGCGTATCGGTGAAGTAGCCGCCTTCGAGATCAGCAAGCGCATGCCCTATGTGACCCAGGAGATTCAGACGCCCATGGGGATCGCCCAGTGCGAAGTGCTGGCCGAACAGCCGATCCTGACCACCATCCTGCGCGCCGGCCTGGCGCTCCACCAGGGCTTGCTCTCCTATTTCGACAAGGGAGACAATGCCTTCGTCTCCGCCTACCGCAAGCACCATCCCGACGGCTCTTTCGAGATCGCCCTGGAGTACCTCTCCTGCCCCGAGATCGACAACCGAATCCTCATCATCTCGGACCCCATGCTCGCCA
>CBHWDR010000021.1:0-14426 GCA_966112575.1 uncultured Chitinophagales bacterium | reverse complement strand
AAGCGGAGCAGCAGGCACTGGTGAATGAAGTGCTGGGTGAGGCATTGGGCGATTACTGGACCTGGTGGGAGCAGTACCAGCTCTTCCGCCTTGTAGACAGCTCGCTGACCAACGCGGTGCAGCGCCTCAACCTCGTGCGCACGACCGTTCGCCTCGGCGACCGTGCGGCGATCGATACCGTGGAAGCACTGACGCAGGTGCAAAGCTTCACGATACAAAAAACGGAAGCGTACACGCGGCTGCAGAAAGCCCGTTTCAGCCTGTCGGTGCATCTCTGGAAGCCCGATGGCGAAGCTTACCTCCTGCCGGAGGAAGTGGTGCCGCAGAAGCAGTCGCCGCTGACAGCGCCCACCCTCGATGAACTGCTCAAGGTGGTCTCCGCTCATCCCGAGCTGCAACAATACCAATTTCGCTTATCGGCCCTGCAGGTGGAGAAGCGCCTGAAGTTCCTCGGGCTCTTCCCGGATGTGGACCTGAAGTACCAGCAGCTGGGCAAGGGTTATAGCCTGGGCAAGCCCGTTAGCAATCCCTGGTTCCAGAATAATTACCGGTTCGGTATTTCGCTCTCGATGCCCTTACGGCTTTCGCAGGGCAGGGGCGAGTACCAGGCGGCAAGGCTGAAGATCGAGCAGACCGGCTTGAAGCAGGATTACAAACGCGTGCAGATCCAGGCCAAGGTGCGCCAGTACTACGTGGAATGGCAGCAGACGGCCGAGCAGGTCACGGTGCAGGACCGGCTCGTAGGCAACTACCAGGTACTGCAAAGAGGAGAAGAGACGCGCTTCTTTAATGGAGAGAGCTCGCTCTTCCTGATCAATACAAGGGAGCAGAAAACCCTGGAGGGCAAGCAGAAGCTCATCGAGCTGCAGGCGAAGAACCGCCGTGCATTCGCGGGGCTGCAGGTCGCTGCGGGTGTGTTGCGATAGAAGACGTGAGACGTGAGATGTGAGATGTGAGACATCAGTTCTTTGACAGATTGACCGCAGAAAAAACTTTGCGTGATGAGTTATAGCGGGAAGTTTTGAAATCACCAGTTTGCAATTCTTCGTTGCTGGTGCGGGGATAGCTTGCGTCAAAATTCGAAACATGATTGCTACGCAGCTACAGCCAGTAGAGAAAAAAAACACCACAACAACGAAGACGCCGATCACGGTCGCCTATGGCGACGGCATCGGCCCCGAGATCATGGAAGCCACGCTCCGCGTGCTGGAAGCAGCGGGCGCCCGGCTCGATATCGAAGTGATCGAGATCGGTGAGAAGGTTTACCTCTCGGGCAACCCCGCCGGTGTGGACCCGAGCGCCTGGGACTCGCTGCGTAGAACGCGCGTCTTCCTCAAAGCGCCCATCACCACGCCCCAGGGCGGTGGTTTCAAAAGCCTGAACGTGACCACACGCAAGGTGCTTGGCCTCTATGCCAATGTTCGCCCCTGTGTATCGTATCATCCCTATGTGAAAACGAAGCATCCGAAAATGGATGTAGTGATCATCCGCGAAAACGAGGAGGATCTCTATGCCGGTATCGAGCACCAGCAGACCGATGAGGTGGTCCAGTGCCTGAAGCTGATCTCCCGCCCGGGTACGGAGAAGATCATCCGCTACGCTTTTGAATATGCGCGGGTGTATGGCCGCAAGAAAGTGACCTGCTTCACCAAGGACAACATCATGAAGATGACCGATGGGCTCTTCCATAAGATGTTCGATGAGATCGGAAAAGAATATCCCGAGATCGAGCAGGAGCACTGGATCATCGATATCGGCGCCGCCAAGCTGGCCGACACGCCCGAGGCTTTCGACGTGATCGTGATGCCCAATTTGTATGGCGATATCCTGAGTGATGTGGCGGCACAGATCACCGGATCGGTAGGACTGGCCGGCTCGGCCAACATCGGCGATGGCTTTGCCATGTTCGAAGCGATCCACGGTTCGGCACCGCGCCGCGCGGGTCAGAATGTGGCCAACCCTTCCGGCCTGCTGCTCGGCGCCATCCAGATGCTGGTGCACATCAAGCAGAAGGAAGTGGCGGAGAAAGTGCACAATGCCTGGCTGAAAACCATGGAAGAAGGCATTCACACCTATGACATCTTCAAGGAAGGTACATCGAAGCAGCTCGTGAGCACCTCCGGCTTTGCCGATGCGGTGATCGAGCGCCTGGGCCAGCAGCCCGAACAGCTCCCGGTGGTCGTCTATGGTGAAACGAACGGCGAGATCCGCGTTGTGCTCAAAGAGCGCGCCGAGTCTGTGAAGGAACTGGTGGGCATCGATGTGTTCATCCACTGGAAAGACCGAGATCCCAATGCGCTGGGCGCCCTGATGAAGGAAGTGATGGTGGGCAAGATCAAGCTGAAGATGATCACCAACCGCGGCACCAAAGTATGGCCCGAAGGACAGCCCGAGACCTTCTGCACCGATCATTGGCGCTGCCGCTTCATCTGCGAAGACAATAATGAATGTGGCTACCAGGCGATGATCCACCTGCTGCAGGCAGTGCACAAGGCTGGCTTCGACATCATCAAGACCGAAAACCTCTACAACATCAACGGCGCTCCCGCTTACTCAGCGGCCCAGGGCGCATAAAACCATCGATCATGGCAATCCAACCAAGCATCGAGCGCTTCTTCAAGGGTCGCACCCTTGTGATCGCCACCAAGCATCAGAAAGACCGGGTACTGAAGCCCCTGTTCGAACAGGCCCTGGGCGTGAACGTGGTGATACCTCCAAATTTCGATACCGACGAATTCGGCACCTTCAGCGGCGAAGTGACCCGTGAGCAGGCGGCCCTGGAAACGGCCCGCCGGAAATGCCTCGAAGCGGCAAGACTCACAGGTGAACACCTGGTGCTCGCCAGCGAAGGCTCATTCGGCGGCCACCCGGTGATCGGCTTCCTGCCGGCCGGTGAAGAGATCCTCCTGCTGAAAGATGAAAAGCATGGCCTCGAGTTCAAGGCGAAGGTGGTGAGCACGAAAACAAATTTCGCGGGCAGCGAGTACTACGACTGGGACGCGCTGCTCTATTTCGCTTCGCAGGTACACTTCCCTTCGCATGCGCTGATCGTGCGGGGCAGCAAGGATGACCACACCGAGATCCACAAGGGCATCAATAGCTGGGAGCGGCTGAAAGAAAGCTTCCACTATTTCCAGAAGCGGAATGGTAAGGCGTACGTGGAAACCGATATGCGCGCGATGCACAATCCCACCCGCATGAAGGTGATCCTGGAAGCAGGGGAGAAGCTCCTCGAAACCGTGTTGCGGGCCTGTCCCGTATGCGAAGGGCCGGGCTTCGATGTTGCCCAGGTCCTGCGCGGACTGCCCTGCAGTCACTGCGCTTCACCTACACCTTCGGCCAAAGCCTGGGTCCATCTCTGCCAACACTGCGGTCACTCAGAAACAAGAAATTTTCCCCATAAAAAGGAGAAGGAAGATCCTATGTTTTGCGATGAATGCAACCCCTGATCAACAGGGAACAACGACCTCACTTGTCTAAGTAAGGTTAAGGGTAATTACATCGGTGCCGCTTTCCAGCGGCACCTCTTTTTAAAATGAATGCCATGTATCAGACACTGATCGGAGAAGATATACAGGTAGCGGCGCGCTGGCTCCGCAAGGGCGAGCTGGTGGGCCTGCCTACCGAAACCGTTTACGGACTCGCTGCCGATGCGACCTCGGAGGCCGCCGTACGGAAGGTTTTTGCCGTGAAGCGAAGACCGCTTCACAACCCCCTCATCGTGCATGTGGACGGGATCGCCAAGATCCATCCGTATGTAACGCATATACCGGCACCGGCCCGGGTCCTTTTGCAGGCCTTTACCCCCGGTCCCCTCACCCTGTTGCTACCGGCTAACCGGGTACTGCCGTCGGTGGTCAATAACGGCCGCCGCGAACTGGCCTTCCGGATACCGGCGCACCCGATGGCGCAGGAGCTGCTGCAGGCGCTGGATTTTCCGCTGGTGGCGCCCAGTGCCAATGCCTTTACGGGCATCAGTCCCACCCAGCCTGCGCATGTGCAGAAGTACTTTGATGGGCAGATCCCTTATATACTCGATGGCGGCTCCTGCATCGTGGGCATCGAATCCACGGTGGTGGGCTTTGATCGGGATGGGTTGCCGGTGATCTACCGCGAAGGTGCCTGCAGCCGCGAGCAGATCGAGGCGCTGGTAGGCCCGGTGCGCTCCAAGGGCGTAACGGCGGAAACGGAAGCCCCTTCGCCGGGGATGATGGCGTTTCATTATGCACCCGAGACGCCGCTGGTGCTCGCCCGCTCCACCGAAGCCCTTCCCGCAGGGATCGACCCCGCCCGGACGGGGCTGATCCGCATGTCTACCTATCACAGCGGACTGCCGAAGGAGCACCAGTTTCTCCTGAGCCCCTCGGCTTCCGCCGAAGAGGCGGCCCGTAACCTATATGAAGCCCTGCATCGCCTCGACCGGCTGAAACTGGATCTCATAATTGCCGAAAAACTTCCGGATATTGGCCTCGGCCGCGCCATCAACGACCGCCTGCAGCGGGCCGCACACCCTTCACCATTTCGGGACAACGAACAAATTCCGTCATTCAACTAACCAACTATGCCAGGACTTGTCATCCGCCGTTACCGGGAAATGAAGAACTACTCGCAGAAGTATGTCGCCTCCCAGATGGGAATTTCACAGAATGCCTACAGCAAGATCGAGAACAACCTGACCCAGTTGACGGTGCATCATGTGAAGCAGCTGTCCGAGATCCTCCAGGTGCCCATGACCGACCTGCTCCGCGATGAGTTCGAGATCCACAAGCCGCTTTTCGCCAATGGGAAGGCCGTGCACAAGGAGGACGTGATCAAGCTGCTGGACCATATCAAGCAGAAACTGGAGACGAGGCATGCGGCCAAGCACGACTCTTACCTCGTGACCATGTCGCTGCTTTCTACCGTCGACAACCTTGTTTCACACGTCTACTGACCCGGTCCGATAGGCTTTCCTTAAGACCTTCCGGCTCGTTTTTTCCTTATGTTTGCCGGATTATAGTGATCCATGAAAGGCAGATATCTATTCCTGTTCATTGCGCTCCTGCTGGTGGCCGACCAGGTGTTGAAAGTGTATATCAAGACCAGATATTATCTCGGTGAAGAGCATTTCCTTCTCGGCTCCTGGGTGCGCATGCACTTCGTGGAGAACGTGGGCATGGCCTGGGGCATGGAGCTGGGTGAAGGCAAATGGGGCAAGCTGGCGCTAACGCTCTTCCGCTTTGCCGCCATCATCTTCGGCACTTTCTACCTCGTCAAGGCGATCCGCGAGAAATACAACCGCGGCTTCATCCTCTGTATCGCACTCATATTCACCGGGGCCCTGGGCAACCTGATCGACAGCATGTTCTACGGGATCATCTTTTCCGAGAGCACGCCCTACGCAGTCGCTACGGCCTTTCCCCCGGGCGGCGGTTATGCCGGCTTCATGCAGGGCAAGGTGGTTGATATGGTTTATTGCCCGATCGTACAGGGCGCGCATTTCCCCGGCTGGATGCCCCTGGTGGGTGGGAAGGAGTTCGAGTTCTTCAACATGATCTTCAACCTGGCCGATGCCTATATCTCCGTGGGGGTGATCACCCTGCTCATCTTCCAGAAAAAGCTGATGCACCACGAGAAGAAAGAAGAAGTAAAACGGGAAGAAGTGGCAGAAACCCCTTCCGCTTGATACAGGAACTCCCGGCCAAGGCCGGGAGTTCTTTTTTAAGGCGGTCCGAACGGAAGGATCCCTGACTAGTTCAGCAGGTCGTCGAGGGGCATGCCCTCTAGATAAGGTTGCAGGAGGCCGGTCTGGTTGAACACCCGGAATTCCTCGATGCCCTTGTGATCGATGTTGAAACAGGTCTCCACGTAAAAACTCTGGAACTGGAAAAGGAAAAAAAAGTTGGCGGGCTCCTGGCGCTTGGCTACCAATACACCTTCATGAAGCACGGTTCGCATTTTCTCTTCCTCCCCCAACAGGATAAAATCAGAAAGTTTCATAGAACCAAGTTTTAAAGAGTTACTAAATGAACGCTTACCGAACTTTGACTGACTGAAAACAATAACTGATCTTGAGGCGACCCGGTCCGGGTCCTTGAATGCATGCTGCAGGTGAATGGATGCTCCTGCAGGCTGAGGCGGGGGGAAGATACGAAGATTAATCGGGGATTCCGCCTTAGTCCCGGCGTGCCTTCTGGGTGAAGAAGTAGAGGTACTGCCCGATATAATGCTGCAGGTTCTGCGACAGCTCCCCTTCGTTCCGGTTGTTCCGATGCGCACGCATAAGCGCAAGCGCGCAATTTTCCAGCTGCTGTTTCAGCGTGTGGACATGCGTTTCCTTCACGCGCTGAAACTCGTATTCCCGGGTTTTGCGGTCCATCTGCCTTACCGCCCGGTCGAATTCATCCAGCTGAATAAAGAAGATCGCATTGGCCCTGTTGTGGAACTCGATCTGGATCTGTTCATTATCGCAATGCATGGTCAACAGGCTTTGAAATGTGAATAAGAACTGGCTGTGCATACTGAAGGTAGTCCAATTCCACGGCATCCCTGATTTTACCGGCATCCAGCCTTCGCTTCCCAGGGCAACATATAAAGTCCGGTACGGATTAATAAGCCTACCTTGTTGGTCTGGTCAGCTCGCGCGGTCCTGCGCCGGTCTTTCGATCCCCATCTACGCATTTCCTCTCTTACCGCAAGCCTGCTGGCCCTAACCTGCATCAATCAACTCAATCATATGATACCTTACCAGGAACTCAGAATCGGTAATTATGTCCTTGCCGATGGCCACCTCCGCCGGATCTCCATGATCGATCAGCGCAATGGCCGCGCCGCCACCTCCGGTTCCGACGAGCCGGGAGCTGTGGAAGAATACGCGATCGATACGATCAGCCCCGTTTCCCTGACCGACGAAGTACTGAAGAACTGCGGCTTCGTTTACCACGACTATTTCAAATTCTGGCAGCTCATTGAGGGCAGCGGCAATACGCGTTCGGAGATGGACATTGACGGCGACTACAACCTGCTTGACTTCATGCGCAGGGCCGTGGTGAAACGGATCGCTTCGCTGCACCAGTTACAGAATCTGTACTTCCAGCTAAAGGGAAAGGAATTGCACGTGCAATAAAACTTATATCAACCGAGGAAAGGCCGGAGCAGTTCGGTCTTTTTTTCGGTCTGCAATTGGGTGATCGCTTTTTGTTTGATCTGCCGTACCCGTTCGGTCGAGAGCTTGAGCATGATGCCGATCTCGCCGATGCGCATCTCTTCGCGGCCCAGTCCGAAAAAATAACGGATGATCGTGCTTTGTATGGGCGAAAGCGTTGCCAGGCAACGGTCGATCTCCTGTTGCAGCGACCCGTTGTGCATGATCTGCGCGTCGGGCGACCGGTCGGAGCTGCGTAATTTATCGAGCAGTGTGCTTTCGGCATTGTCGCTACCCAGGGGAACGTCGAGGCTCTGGTGCTGCACGGAAAAACTGGCGATCTGTTCCACCTCTTTGCCGTCGAGCTGGATCCCGTCGGCGATCTCTTCTGCCGAGGGTTCGCGCTCCAGTTCCTGTTCCAGTTGCAGCGCCCGGAGCTGGATGCGGTTGCGCAGGTTGACCTTGTTCTCCGGCAGGCGAACCATTCGCGATTTGGTGTTCACGGCCTGGATGATCGACTGGCGGATCCACCAGACGGCGTAGGAGATGAATTTGAAGCCCCTTGTCTCATCGAAATTTTCGGCGGCGCGAAGCAGGCCTACATTGCCTTCGCTGATGAGGTCCACCAGCGGCATGCCGCGGTTCTGGTATTGCTTGGCAACAGAAACGACGAAGCGGAGGTTCGACTGGGCCAGGGTGGCCACCGCATCGCGGTTGCCGGCCCGTATCTCGCGGGTGAGGCGGATCTCTTCTTCGGGTGAGATCATCGGGATCTTGGAGATCTCCAGCAGGTATTTCTCGAAGCTGGCCGTATCGCGGCTGGTGATCGACTGAATGATCTTGATCGGCCTCATTGTTCGTGGTATTCGTTGTAAGGTAGGCTTAATCCGACCGGGAGCGGGTTTTATTCCTGCATGCAGGAGATCCTGCCGGCTTTTCACTGAAGCTTTGGCTCAGGCCTCGTAGCCCGCGTACTCCCGGTTTACCGATTCCAGCGTTGGAGAAGCATTGCGGACCCGTCCGCCGTAGCCCGCCGGGATCAAATAAATGTAAGCAATAAAAAAGCCCGCCGTCGCACTACGTGCTCTGGCGGGCGAAGGCGGAGAGAGGGGGATTCGAACCCCCGATACAGTTGCCCATATTCCAGTTTTCGAGACTGGCCCATTCAACCACTCTGGCATCTCTCCTTGGGGGCTGCAAAAATAAAGCAGTGGAGGCTAGTTTGCGCCAAATCGGGAAAAAAATATGCGCGCCCTCAGAGCCTCCGGTTATTTTGCCAGTTGAGCACATCCCAACGCAATAGGGCCTGCAGGCTCAGCGAGCCGTCTTTCGTGGTGCTGGCACGGAGCCATTTCCCTTCGATCGAAAGCGATTTCCGTCCCGGCAGCCGGATCTCATAACCCGCGCCCAGCATCCAGCCGAGGCTGTGGGCAGTGGTGCGCACTTCCTGGTTGTCTTTAAGCACCGAATGCATGAGGAAGCTGCCCGAGCCGGAATAGAGCTGCACATGCCGGCCTACGGGCATCGAGAAGACCACAAGGATGGGCGTCGCCCGTACTTCGGTGGAGCTGCGAATACCGTTGTCGTTGATGGTGTAGGAATAGAAGCGCAGCCAGCCGCTTTCCAGGCCTACGCGCAGCAGGTGATCCGGATGCCAGAGCATGCGGGCCGTGCCGATCGGATGCTGCCGGCGGGTAGGCGCTTCCAGCCCGCTGGGCGTGCCTGCCTTTCCCTGGTAGGCGGAGATGCCGCCACCCGCATAGAGGATGAGCGTGCTCTGGCCAGGCACCCGGCTGTTCTGTGCGCAGACGCTCAGGGAAAAGAGCAGTAGGAAGAAGAGGAAGATCTTATTGCTTGACATAATGGTGGTAAGCGAGTAAGGAGGGATAGTTGGTGAGAATGCCATCGAAATTGCCTTCATTCACAAATTGCCGCAGGTATTCGGGCACATCGAGCGTCCAGACGAAGACCTTGCGGCCTGTGGCCTGCACGGCGCTCACTTCGCTGCCCTGCAGGCCCAGGGTCCAGCGGGGCGCCCATACCCGGGCATTGATCTCGTTCACCTTGTCTATCGACAGCTCACAGAGCGAAGGCGTGCTGCTGAAGTTGGGCAGCTGCCGGAACCGGTTGAAGGCATCATCATTGGGCAAACCGATATAGATCTGTACCTGCCTGCCGATCTGCGTCGCACGCTGCAGGAACTCGGCCTGCAGGGCCTGCACTCGGTCGAGCGGACCATCGTACTTAGTGTCGAGCCAAACCGTGCGCAGGTCGGTTTCATAAACCACCGCGTATAATGCTTCCCGTAAGGTAGGGATGCGCTGCCCGTCGAGCAGCCGCACCTGCCGGTAGAGTTGGTCGTAGCTGTAGTCTTCGATCGGCCCCACCAGCCCGTTCTTCTGGATCAGCCGGAGGTTAAGCGTGTTGTCATGGTAGAGGATCGGCACGCCGTCGCGCGTCAGCCGTACGTCGATCTCGATGCCCGTAGCGCCCAGCTGCGAAGCAAAGCGGATCATATTGACCGAGTTTTCCGAATGGGGCAGCAGGTCGGAGGTGCGTCCGCCCGATCGATGCGCGAGGATCTCGAATGGTGGTCCCTGCCGTAGCGGGCGCAGGTAGGTGAGCGCCAGCGCCTGGCCAGGTATTTCGGAACCGTTGCCAAACACGCCGCGGAGCTGTACCGAGCCGGGGCCTGGCTGCGGCGCGGGTGCGAAGAGGAGCAAGGCGCCCGAATTTGCCGGGATCACCAGCTGTACGCGCCCGGTTTCCGTATTGATCATTTTTCTCCAGTACCCCCGCAGGAGGATCGAATCGCCCAGGCGCTTCCCTTCGAGGATGATCCAGGAGATATCTTTTTCGCCGAAGAGCGAGAGGTGGTAGGAGGTGTCGGTTCCATTGATGCGGTAACTGGAGTGCAGCACCATCTGCGCGCCGAAATGGCCCGTGCCTTCATTAACGGTGAATACACCCTGCGCTGCCGTGCGGGTGGCGGAGGTGAGCCGAACCGCCGCAGGATCATCGAACAGCGGCCAGTCGGGCAGGGGCACCGGTGCCTCGAATTTTTTCGTGCACGCAGCGAGGAGGAGCAGGAGGAGCGGGGTAAAGCGTTTCATCGTATAAAGCCGATCAGGATTTCGGGATAAAAGATCTTGCGGTCAAAGGTTTCGAACAGGGGCCAGGTCTGCCAGAAGAAATTGGTGTACTGGGCCTTGAACCCCAGGGTAACGCTGGTGCGTTTATAAAAAGGTTGTTCCAGGAACAGGCCAAGGGAGTAGCCGTCCCAGCTGAAGTTCGCTTTCTCGATGTTCCGGCCGCCGACCGTATAGTTCTCGGTCAGTGTGATCAACCCTTCTCCTTTCAGGGTCAGCAGGAGGTCTTTTTTCAGCTTCATGCCCACCGAAGCATTGGGATAGTTGATGAACCCATTCGCCTTCGTTCGGAAATCGGAAACCATGAGGATGCCGAACCACCAGGCGAAGTCGTCGCCAACGGAAAAAGAGAACCGGTCATTGATCGCCCGCGTATACCTCGGGCCTGCGGAAAAATGGTTCTGCAACACCTGGGCTTTTACCCGGCCATCCAGGATCCAGTGCTTCGACAGGCGGCGCAACACATGCAGGTCAATTACGGGTGCGCGCAGCTGCACTTCCTCCGTCACATCGCGGGGCAGGTCGGTAAAGGTGAAACCGATCGACTGATGCCAGCGTCTGGTCATGGGATGAGGAAAGAAGAGGTAGGAGTTGGGCAGCGAGTCCTGGGCGCGCGACAGGAAGCCGTTGGCCAGCAGGATCAGGAGCGGCAGGAAGCGGAGCTTATGCATGGTATCTGGTTTCGCGGCTTCAAGGGATTGGAAGGGTGTTGATCAAAGATAACCATCAAAAGCCTGATTGGTTGGCATTCGGCGGGCTCTGCACCAAGGGGAAAGGACCTCGTATGGTAGAAAGAAGGCATGAGTTTTGGCGGTTATTTTATGCCTTGCCGTCTTCACGATAAAAACCTTGTTATGCTGCAGGATCATTCTGAAAGGCAGGCTTTCGTAATGTCGGTGCACCATCGGCTTTCGGAATCGTATGGCCGTGACATCGCTTATTTCCACGAGCTCGATCCCCTGAGCGAGCTCGTGTCGGCCCTGCTCTCGCACCGTACGCGCAACCGCAATTCCGGCATGGCCTTCCGCAACCTGCGGGAACGATTCGGCTCCTGGGAGGCGGTGCGGGACGCGCCCGTGAACGAGGTGGAGGAGGCGATCGCCGACTGTACCTGGCCCGAGCAGAAGGCGCCGCGGATCCAGCAGGTTCTGCGCCTCATTACCGAGAAATGCGGGGGGCTGCAACTCGACCTGATCAGCACGCTCCCGGTAGTGGAAGCGCGTCGCTGGCTGGAAACCCTGCCCGGTGTGGGTCCCAAGACCAGCGCGGCGGTGATTTCCTTCAGCACGCTCCGGGGCAAAGCCCTGCCGGTAGACGCGCACCACTTCCGGGTGGCCGTGCGCCTGGGCATCATCGAGGAAAAGATCGGGGAGGCTAAAGCCAACCGGGTACTGGAAAACCTCCTGCCCGAATCCTTCAGTGCGCAGGAGATGTACGACCATCACCAGGTGATGATGCGCCACGGGCAGCGGGTCTGTTTTCACAGTCGTCCCGACTGCGCGAATTGCGTGTTGCTGGATCTCTGTCCCACCGGCCAGTCCCTGCTTGCCGATCGTTCCCGGCGTGCCTAATACAAGCTTACTCGCTGATACACAATTGAATTTTGCCAAATAACCCGGCGCCCCTACATTTGCGCCGGAGAGATGGCAGAGCGGTCGATTGCGGCGGTCTTGAAAACCGTTGACTGTTAAAGGTCCGGGGGTTCGACTCCCTCTCTCTCCGCAAAAACATGGCGGCCGCGCACATTTGTGCGGGGCTTTTTGTATTCGGGTGCGGGGCCAGGCCCCGCCTGAGCCAAAGCGCCCGTATACAAAAAAACAGGCGAAGCCGGCTTCCGTGTTTTTGCTGCCTCCCCCTTAAGGGATCATGCAGCTAATCCCTCGCTCTCCGTCTCCGCCCGCCGAATCCGTCAGCTGACGGAGACGGCGGGCTTTTTCATTGCGCCCTGTACTTGATTCCGGCGGGCTACGGGCGCCTGGGCTAAAGCTTCAGCGACGGAGGCGCAGATTTTGCACCAAACCGGTTTCTTAAGTTCCACCGAACTTTGACCTTATCACATGACCTACACTTCTCTCGGCCGTTCCGGCATCCAGGTTTCCCGCATCGCCTTTGGCTGCATGTCGCTGCACGAAGCCAATGGTGATACCATCGCTCTTCTTCACAAAGCCCTCGACTCGGGCATCAACTATTTCGACACGGCCGACCTCTACGACCGCGGCGCCAACGAGGAACTGCTGGGTCAGGCATTTGCCGACCGCCGCGACCGCGTGGTGATCGCTACCAAAGTGGGCAACCAGTGGCGGACTGACGGTTCGGGCTGGGACTGGAATCCCCGGAAAGACTACATCCTTCGTTCCGTGGAAGAAAGCCTGCGCCGGTTGCGGACGGACTACATCGATCTCTACCAGCTGCATGGCGGCACCATCGATGATCCCATCGACGAAACGATCGAGGCATTCGAACAACTGAAGCAGGAGGGAAAGATCCGCGCCTACGGCCTTTCCTCCATCCGGCCGAATGTGATCGGTGAATGGGTGCGCCGCTCGACGATCGCTACGGTGATGATGCAGTACAGCCTGCTCGACCGGCGGCCGGAAGAATCCTGTTTTCCGCTGCTCATGGAGAAGGGAATCGGCGTGCTGGCCAGGGGCACATTGGCGCAAGGCATGCTCGCCGGCAAACCCGCCAAACCCTATCTCGGATTCAGCGCCGAGCAGGTTCAAACCATGGCAGAGGGCCTTGCACGCCTGGGACCGGGCGCCGCCCTGCGGTTCGTGCTGCAGCAGGCGCCCGTGAACGCAGCTATTGTTGGCATCCGAACGGCCGCACAGCTGCAGGAAGCGCTTGAGGTTGCGGACATGCCGGCATTGGCAAAAGAGGACCCGGAAGCGTTGATGAACCTGCTCAAGCCGCTTCGTTATGCGGAGCATCGCCAGCCTTAACAAAATTGCCTGTTAAACGCAGCAGCAGCAAGGGTTTGGGGCATGTTCTTCGCTTTATGTGTGCCCAATCAATTCCTATGCGTTTAACCCACCTCGCGCTCCTCGCTGCCGGTTTGCTCATGTACACCGGTTGCTCCAAAGAAGAAACCAAATCGAGTGATACGTCTTCCGAGAACTGTGTTGTTGGCAACCGTTCGGTAAGCGGGGACGTGATCGAAGGTCAGTACATCATCGCCTATAAGACCCAGGCGGCCGCCACTTCCGCCGCACAGGCCATGGCGGAAGCCCGCCGGCTCATCCTCGATGGCAATGAGATCCCCGTTTCCGCCGTAAAAGCCCAGTTTACCGGTGCGCGTCCCGGCCTGGTGGCCACCCTGACCCCTGCCGAGCTGAACCGGATCAAGGCTGACGGCGATGTCGTGGCCGTGGAGCCCGACCGCATGCTGGCCCTGAGCACCTGCTTCACCGTGGCCGCACCTTCGCTCGTTACCTGGAACATCACCAAAGTGGGTTATGGCAACGGCATCGGGAAAACCGCCTGGGTGATCGACACCGGCGTTGACCTGGATCATCCCGACCTCACCGTAGATGCCAACCGCAGCCGCAGCTTTATTTCCGGCGTCACTACTTCCGACGATGAGAACGGACATGGCACCCATGTAGCCGGCATCATCGGCGCCAAGAACAATACCTTCGGCGTACTGGGCGTTGCTTCCGGCGCCACGATCGTTTCCCTGCGGGTGCTGGATAAAGACGGCAAGGGCACGCTCTCGTCTGTGATCCAGGCGCTTTCTTACGTGAGCCAGAACGGACGTGCAGGTGATGTCATCAACATGAGCATTGGCGAAGACGCCGCTTCCGACATTCTCGACCAGCAGGTGCAGTCGGTGGCCAACCGGGGCGTGTTGATCGCGATCGCTGCGGGCAACGACGCCAAGTCGGCCAACCTCTTTTCACCCGGCCGCGCCAACGGCAATAATATCTTCACTGTTTCCGCCGTCGACAGCCTGAACAACTTCGCCTCCTTTTCCAACTTCGGCAATGATGTGGTGGACTATGCGGCTCCCGGTGTGCGGATCCTTTCTACCTATAAGGATGGCCTCTATGCCCGGATGAGCGGAACCTCCATGGCGGCGCCGCACGTGGCCGGCCTGCTGCTGCTCAATGGCGGACGTATGAATACTTCGGGAAACGCAGCCAATGATCCCGCTG
>CBHWDR010000020.1:0-14512 GCA_966112575.1 uncultured Chitinophagales bacterium | reverse complement strand
TTCATCATGAAAAAGATCTTCCTGCTGTTCGCCGCTGCCACAGCACTCTTCACTTCCTGTACGAAAGACAAAGACAAGTCCGGCACGTTCAAAGGCCCCGATGTGCAGGTGCATGCCGGAAAAGCCTGGAGCCAGGTAACCCTCAACAAAGACGGCGCCCCTACCAAGCTTGCGCTGGTGATCAACGATGCCGCCCTGAACAGCGTACCCCTGCCCGACCAGCCAGGCCACGACCACGAGAATATGTGGAATGTTGCCCTGCACCCTAAGGCCGTTGAGAACACGCCCTTCAAGTTCATCATGCTCAACTGGAATCCTGCGGGTCATGAGCCGGACAACATCTATACCCTGCCTCACTTCGACCTCCACTTCTTCATGACTTCGGAAACAGCCGTTGCCGGTTATGTTGACATGGCGAAGATCCAGGCCGATCCTGCTGCCGGTTACCTTCCTGCCAACCACATCGGTGGCGCGCCGGTACCCCAAATGGGCAAGCACTGGATCGACGTAACCTCTCCCGAACTGGGCGGCGTCATTCCTTTCACGCAGACCTTCATCTATGGATCGTACGACAGCAAAGTCGTATTCTATGAGCCCATGATCACCCTCGACTTCCTGAAGAACACGCCGAGCTTCGACCGCGCTATCCCCCAGCCTTCCCGCTTCCAGCAGGCCGGCTACTACCCTACCCGCATGAAAGTGAGCAAGCATGACGGCGTCACCGAGGTCATCCTCGACGGCTTCGTACTCCGCCAGGCTTCCTGATCTGATTCACAACGAATGGGCAAGGGAAGGCACTCCGCTTCTGCGGGGGCCAACCTCACCCACCTGCGAAACCACCCTTGCCCATTCGTTTCCTTTCTTCCTCATCACCCAACCCCAGCACCATGCAACGCTTCGATCTCTTCCAACTCATTCACAAAGGACTACGGGCAGCGCTCTACCACACCGCCCTGCAATTGCAGCAAACGAATTTCCTGCGCGCCGGAGAAACCGAGGCCGCACTGAACCGTGTTCGCGAGATCATCCTGCTTTTCAACGAGCAATCACGCAGGCAGGATGCACACATCCTCCCTGCAATCGAGCCGTACGAGCCTTCTGTTGTAGCCACACTTCAAACTGAACACGAGTCGATCGCGAAGCTGAGCCAGGATCTGCAAACCGGCATCGCACAGGTGGAGTCGGCCAACAGCGAAACGGCCCGCATCGAAGCGGGACGGGAGCTGACCGAACGCTTCACCGCCTTCATGACGGCGCAACTGCGGCATATGGCGGAGGAAGAATCGATCGGCAACACCATCCTCTGGCGCTACTACCGCGATGAAGAACTCCGTTCGATCAACAACCGTATTGAAGAAGCTACGGCTCCCTGGATCCGCGACTTCTTCCAGGGCTGGATGCTCCGGGGCATCAACGACCTCGAGGCGGCCAACTGGGTGAATACGATCCAGCGCCAGCAATCCGAGATCGCCTATCGCACCCTCCTCCAGAAATGCAGCAGCGAACTTTCCCCCGAGCGTCTTCGTTCGATCCAACGCATTCGCGAACGCGCACGACAAACTGCCTAAACCAACTGAATCATGAAAAAGTTTTCCTTCATCATCGCAGGCATCGCCGCCATCGCCCTCACCGGCTTCTGGGCCTGCAACAGTAAGAATGCCGATGGCAAAACCGGCATCAGCGAATTACACCAGGAGATCAGCAAGGACAGCCTGATCAGCCGTGGCAGTTACCTCGTGACCATCATGGGTTGCAACGACTGCCATTCGCCGAAGAAAATGGGTCCGCAAGGCCCGGTGATCGACAGTGCTTACCTGCTGGGTGGCCACCCCGCCACGATGCCTTTACCCGATGCTGATCCTGCCGCCCTGAAATCCTGGATGCTGTTCAGCCCAACGATGACCGCGTTCAAAGGCCCCTGGGGCACCACCTTCGCAGCCAACATCAGCTCCGATGAAACCGGCATCGGCAACTGGACCGAAGCCCAGTTCATCAAATGCCTGCGCGAAGGCAAGCTGAAAGGCATGGACAATACCCGCCCGCTGCTGCCGCCCATGCCCTGGGATGGCTTCGGCAAGGCCAGCGACGACGACCTCCGCGCCATCTTCGCCTACCTCAAGTCGACACCGCCGGTAAACAACCGCGTGCCGGCCCCCGTGCCGCCCGTGGTACTCTCAAAAAATTAAGATTTGTTGCATGATAGGATGAAGCGACCGGCCCGTAAGCCGGTCGTTTTTTTAGTACCTTAGTTGCATGCAATCCAAAGCTGCCGGGGTAGACGAGTATATCAACGACTTACCCGAAGACCGCAGGGAAGCGGTGCAAAAACTGCGAACGATCATCAACAAGCATCTGCCGAAAGGATTTTCGGAGGGCATGGGCTATGGCATGATGGGCTGGTGCGTGCCGCACTCGAAATACCCGAAAGGCTATCATTGCGATCCGAAATTGCCGCTTCCTTTTCTCAGCCTTGCTTCGCAGAAGAATGCGATCTCGCTCTATCATATGGGCATCTATGCCAACCCGGACCTGCTCCAGTGGTTCGTAGCGGAATACCCGAAGCACAGCAAGACCAAACTCGATATGGGCAAGAGCTGCATCCGCTTCAAGAAGCCCGAGCACATCCCCTATGCGCTCATCGGCGAACTGGCGGAGAAGATGTCGCCCGATGACTGGATCACCTGTTATGAAAAAGCATTCCGCAAATAAGGCACAATGAGATTCGCGCCTATCCTCTTGCTCTTCCTGCTTACGTTCTTTGGCGGATCAGCTGTTGGGCAAACTACCGGCAAGCCCGCTACCGATAGCTTTCCCGAACCGCAGGGTTATGTGACCGACCTCGATCATCGGTTCACCGCCACGCAGCGCGACAGCCTGGAAGTTCTGCTTCGTGCCTATGAAAAGCAGACAACCACCCAGATCGCGGTGGTCACGCTCCATCCTGCCGATACCAGTACAACGGCTTTCGATCAGTACAGTTTTGAATTGGCCCAACGCTGGGTTGTGGGAAACAGGGAAAAGAACAACGGCATCCTCATTGCGATCGCCGTTCCGATGCGGTATGTACGGGTGCACAATGGCCTGGGCATCGATAACCGGTTGAGCGATCAGCAAACTTTATCCTTTCTTCAAACAGCTTTCTTCCCACAGGCGAGGAAGCAGCTCTATTACGAAGCAACGCGTGACCTCATCCTTGCCCTGATCGAACACCTGGGAAAGGAACCTTTCTGATCAACGATCGCTTTATGGGCAGGTAATGCAGCTCATGCAGCCCTTCGCGCAATTCATGGCGATGCCCGTTTTCTTCCCTTGCACAGCGAAGTAGGTTTGTAGTCAATTATACAAACCAACATCATGCGAACCCTTAACCATTCCCAGATCGCCGATATCAAACCCGGTACGAAGATCATCTTCGCCTGCGTGCCTGCAGACGGGCATTTCAACCCCCTCACGGGTCTTGCCGTTACCCTTGCCAACATCGGGTGCGATGTGCGCTGGTACACGGCGGTAAAGTACCAGAAGAAAGTGGAAGCCCTCGGCATCCCCTTCTACCCGCTCCGGAAAGCCTTTGACATCAGCGGCAATGAAAATATCGCCGAGCTCTTCCCCGAGCGCAGCAAGCACCGCTCGCAGATCGCCAAGCTGCGCTTCGATATGATCGAGGTCTTCATCAAGCGCGGACCGGAGTATTACGCCGACCTCCAGGAGATCCACCAGGACTTCCCCTTCGAGCTGATGATCGCCGATGTCACTTTTGGTGGTATTCCTTTCGTGAAAGAAAAAATGCAGATCCCGGTGATCGCTGCCTCCATCGTTCCACTGCCTGAAACCTCGCGCGACCTGGCCCCTACCGGCCTGGGCATCACGCCGGTCAACAGCTTCGCAGGAAGGATCCGCCAGTCGATCCTCCGCTTCGTGGCCAACCGGATCCTGTTCAGCGCACCCACGAAGTTCATGAACAAGATCCTGACCGACTACGGTATCGACCCGGGCAGGAACAATGTCTTCGACATCATCATCCAGAAATCCTCACTCGTGCTGCAGAGCGGTACCCCTGGTTTCGAGTACGAGCGGAGCGATATGAGCCCGCACATCCGTTTCGCCGGCCCCCTGCTGCCCTTCCAGCGCAAGCGCGAGGGAAGCACCTGGACCAGCGAGAAGCTGCGCCGCTTCAATAAAGTGGTGCTTGTGACCCAGGGCACGGTGGAGCAGGACGCCGAGAAAATTCTCATCCCCACCCTCGAGGCCTTCCGCAACAGCGATGTGCTGGTCATTGCCACCACGGGCGGCACGGGCACGGAAGAGCTGCGCCAGCGTTTCCCCCAGGATAATTTTATCATCGAGTCCTTCATCCCCTTCGACGAGGTGATGCCGCATGCGGACGTATATGTCTCCAACGGCGGCTACGGCGGCGTGCTGCTCTCGGTAAAGAACGGGCTGCCCATGGTCGTTGGCGGCATTCATGAAGGGAAGAACGAGATCAATGCCCGTGTTGGCTATTTCAAACTGGGCATCAACCTCGGCACCGAAAAGCCGGAGCCGGCCCAGATCCGCAAGGCCGCGGAAACGGTGCTTGCCGATCCTTCCTACCGCCAGCAGGTGGAACGGCTCAGCCAGGAATTCAGCACGTATGACCCCGGCGCCGTTTGCATCCGCGCCGTGTCGGACCTGCTCAATAAGCCCCGGATCCGCCGCGTGCCCATTCGCGAAGACGCCATGGTCTATTGAACCATAACCATCTCTAAGGAAGCCGGCGATCGCCGGCTTTTTCATTTCCCTTTGCTGTAGAAGATTCTCCCCAAGCGAGCTGGCTACCGGTGAAATAGCGGATTGCAAACGTAACCGGCCCGGGGCCTGCTATTTGTAACCCTGCGTATGCTGAGAGCCTACACCATGCAAACCGAAAAACAACCTGTCAACTATCCCAGGAAAATCGCAAGGATCTTTCTGAAAACCATCCTATACCTCGTCCTCTTCGTGCTGGTCGTTTTCCTCCTCCTCCTTACCCCGCCGGTACAGCGCATCATGACCGGCAAGGTGGAGAACTACCTCCAGAACAAGCTGAAGACAAGGGTGGAGATCGGCCGCATCTCGTTCGGGCTTTCCGGGAAAGTGGGACTCGACAATGTCTACATCGAAGACCGCTCGAAGGATACGCTGATCTCGGGCGGCTCCTTGAAAGCCCATATCAATTTCCTGAAGCTCTTCTCCAACGAAGTGGTGGTGAAAGACCTGGAGCTGCAGAATATCACCGCCAAGATCAAGCGGACCTTGCCCGATACCGTATTTAACTTCCAGTTCATCGCCGATGCCTTCGCCACCCAGCAGAAGGCCAACCCGGATACGGCCGCCACGGCCCCGATGAAGCTCGACATCAGCAACCTCACGCTCGACAACATCCGGCTCACCTACAACGACGTGGTCTCCGGCAGCGATGTCTTCGCGCACATCGGCAACCTCTCGGCCACCATCGATACCCTTGATCCTTATGTGCAGCATTTTGATATTCCTACCCTCATTGCCCGGAACGTACAGGCCAGCGTGAAGCAGGTGAAACCGCTTTTCGTGGCCGAGCCCATGTCCAAAGAGGTACAGGACGCGGTCACCCCCCTGGCCATGAAGCTCAGCATCGGACAGGTTGATCTTTCGAAGATCAATATCCAGTTCAGCAACGACGTATCGGCTTTCTATACTACGGCCAACATCGGCCAACTGAAGAGCAGCGAACGCCTCCTCGACCTGCAGAACAACAAGGTCTGGCTCAATGAGCTCGCCCTGAACAATTCGAAGGTGGCCATCCGCCTCGGCAACAAACCCGAAGCCCGGGTGGTGGAGAAGGAAGTGGAGCAGGAAGTGGACGCCCAGCAGCAGGCGGGCTGGGATTTCCGGGTTGCGCGCCTCACGCTCAACAACAACGCGCTCGAATTCGACAACGACAACAGCCCCCGGCTTTCCTATGGCATGGACTATGCCCACCTCAAGGGCGATAGCCTTACGCTCCATGTGAATGATTTCGTACTCAACAATGACTCGGTCTATGGAAAGATCGTGCAGGGCGCCGTTCGCGAGCGCAGCGGTTTCGACCTGGATGCACTCGAAGGCGAAGTACTCTTCGGGCCGCAACAGGCTTACCTCAAAGGCCTCTTGATCCGTACGCCGGGCTCCGAGATCAAACGCGACCTCGTGCTGGATTACGATTCGAAAGATGCGCTAAGCACCAACTTCCCGGCCACGCACATGGATGTGGCCATCACGGATACGCGTATCCAGGTGAAGGATATCCTCACCTTCGCGCCCCAGCTCCGTTCCAACCCGGCCCTCGCCAACCCGAGCGATACCTGGTACCTCAACCTGGTGGGCAACGGCACGGCCAACCAGCTGCGGATCGAGGACCTCCGCTTCGATGGCCTGCGCAACACGCAGATCAATGCCCACGGCACCCTGGCAGGGCTCATGGATCCGAAGCAGGCAGGCGGCGCGTTCACGATCGAAAGGCTGCATACGACGCAGACCGACCTGGCGCTCTTCACCGGCCAGCGGCTCTCAAATGCCTCGGTCAACCTACCCGAAGAATTCAACATCAGCGGCACCATCCGTGGCAACGCCGGCCAACTGAATACCGACCTCGATGTAGCTACCTCGATGGGCAATATCGCTGTCGATGGAAGCTTCGCCAACCTTACCAATCCCGCTGCACTCTCGTATAATGCCACCGTGCGTACCCGCGGCCTGCGGCTGGGAACGATCCTGCGCCAGCCCGGCACGATCGGCACCCTCACCGGCAGCTTCCGCCTGAACGGGCGGGGCGCCACGCCCCAGGCGATCAACACCCGCTTCACGGGCGACATCGCCAGCGTGGGGTACAACCGCTATCAATACAGCAATGTCCATGTTACCGGCTCGCTCGTTCGCGATGTGTTTAATGTCAATGTCGATTCGCGCGACCCGAACGCCGACCTCAATCTTACCGCTTCCGGAACGCTGAACGACAACCCGAGCTTCCGCATCAACGGCATGATCGACAGCCTGAAGACCGGTCCGCTCAACCTGACGCCCGACCCCATGACCTTTCATGGACGGATCAATGGCACCGTGGCCAACCTGAAGGCCGAAGTGATGGATGCCGACGTGATGATCACGGAAGCCCTGCTGGTACACCAGGGACAGCGTGTGCCCATGGATACCGTGCACCTCCAATCAGGACGCGCCGACACCGGCAACTATATCCGACTGCGCAGCGATGTGGCCAACGCCGCGATCACCGGTGAATTCCGGCTGGCCGACCTCGGCGCGATCATCCAGGATAACACCCAACCCTATTTCGCTACGAGCACTTCGGCCCACCAGGCACGGGTTGCGCCTTACGACTTCCGCTTCAACGCGGATGTGATCTATTCGCCGGTGCTCGCCTCCTTCGTTCCGGGCCTCACGTCGATGGAGCCCCTGCATGCCGAAGGCCGGTTCATCACCGGGCAGGGCATGAATGCCGTGGTGCGTTCCGATGGCTTGGTCATGGGCACCAATACCATCCAGAACCTTAACCTCACGGCACAGACAACAGCTACCGGGCTGCAGGTCCAGGGGAATATCGGACGGATCATGAGCGGCAGCTCTTTCGATATCTATAATGCGCACGTCAACGCAACGGCGCTGAACAACAACATTGACTTTAACCTTGGCGTGGATGATCCGGGCGGCAAGAACAAGTATTACCTCAGCGGCATCCTCCGCCAGCCTTCGGCAGGCACGTATGCCCTGCAGCTCCGTCCCGACAGCCTGCTGCTGAATTACGACCGCTGGTCCATCTCACCCAACAACCAGCTTACGATCACCCCGAATGGCATTCAGGCCAATGATTTCGTTTTGCAGCAGGGCAACCAGCGGCTCAGCATCAACAGCCTTTCCCCGGGCAGCAACTCGCCCCTGCGCATCGACTTCAACGATTTCCGTGTGGCGACCATCACCGGCTTCATCAAAGCCGATTCCCTGCTTGTCGATGGCCGCGTGAATGGACAGGTAACGCTCGAGAACCCGATGCAACAGATGGCCTTCACCAGTAACTTGACGATCGCCGACCTCAGTCTTCGCCAGGATACGATCGGCAATGTGAACCTCCAGGTGAGCACGGCCGGAAGCAACCGGTATAATGTCAACTCAACGATCACCGGCCGTGGCAACGATGTGGCCCTCACCGGCTCCTTCGCACCCTCGGCTGCAGGCATGGACCTCGACTTGGACCTGGATGTGCGCACGCTCCAGCTTAATACCCTGGAAGGCGCCATGGCTTCTGCCATCACCAATGCTTCCGGCGCGATCAACGGCCGGGTCAGCATCAATGGCACTACTGCAAAGCCCGACATCGACGGCAAGCTGAACTTCGACCAGGCTTCCTTCTCGCTGACGATGCTGGGCAGCCAGTTCCGCATCAACAACGAGAGCCTGCAGGTGACCAATGACGGACTCGCCTTCGACAATTTCACCATCCGCGACTCCTCAGATAACGCGCTGAATATCGACGGCACCGTGCTCACCTCCAATTTCATCAACTATAATTTCGATCTCGACGTACGAGCCGACAAATTCGAGTTGCTGAACTCTACGAAAGCAAAGAACAAACTCTACTACGGCAAGCTCAATGTCACCTCCAACCTGCACATTGCCGGCACGGAAGTAAGACCTGTGGTGGACGGAAATGTGAATGTGAATGATGGCACCAATCTCTTTGTTGCCGTGCCCCAGGCCGAGCCGGGCGTGGTGCAGCGGGAGGGCGTGGTGGAATTCGTGGATATGGATGCGCCGGGACTCGACTCGCTCTTCCGGACCGCCATGGATACGCTCAATAATGCCGGCGTAAAAGGCATGGACATCGCTGTGAACATCACGGTAAGCAAAGAAGCTATTCTCAACGTGATCGTTGACCAGGCCAATGGTGACTTCCTCAATGTGCGTGGTGAGGCCCAGCTGTCTACCGGCATCGACCCGAGCGGCAAGATCACCATGGTGGGCAACTACGTACTGGAAGAAGGCGCCTACCAGCTCTCCTTCAACTTCATCCAGCGCAAATTCAACATCCAGCGCGGAAGCACCATCACCTGGACGGGTGAGCCCACCACGGCCCAGCTGAACGTAACGGCGGTCTATGTGGCCAACACGGCTCCGCTCGACCTCGTGGCCGACCAGATCACCGATGCGAATACGGCAAGGAACACCTACCTGCAGAAGCTGCCCTTCGAAGTGCGGCTGAACCTGACCGGCGAGCTGCTCAAGCCCGTGATCGCCTTTGATATCGTGCTGCCGCAGGATAAGAACTATGGCGTGTCGAATGATATCGTAGCCGTGTCGCAGCTTCGCCTCGACCAGATCCGGCAGGACGAGGGTGAGCTGAACAAGCAGGTCTTCTCCCTCCTGCTGCTCGGCCGCTTTGTTGGCGAGAATCCCTTTAAGTCGCAGTCCGGTGGCGGCTTCAGTGCGGGTACCTACGCCCGGCAGAGCGTGAGCCGGCTGCTGACCGAACAACTCAACAACCTGGCAGGTGGACTGATCGGTGGCGTTGATATAGACTTCGACGTGCAATCGACGGAAGACTATACCACCGGCGACCGGCGCAACCGTACCGACCTGAATGTGGGCCTGAGCAAGCGCCTGCTGAATGACCGCCTGAAAGTATCCGTGGGCTCCAACTTCCAGCTGGAAGGCCCGCAGAACACCAACCAGCAAAGCAGCAATATCGCGGGCAACATCGCCATGGAGTACCAGCTCAGCCGCGATGGACGCTACCTGCTGCGATTCTACCGGAGCAATGAATACGAAGGCGTAGTGGACGGTTATATCATCGAAACCGGTGTGGGCTTTATTTTCTCCGTAGACTACAACCGGTTCAGCCAGCTTTTCGGAAGAAGGAAACAAAGAACGGCCAATAGCGGAACGACGACACAAAACGCATCAGGAAAATGAACACGAAGACGAATCTTACGGTCCTTTTATTCACCCTTGTATTCTGGACTGCCTGCAGCCCTACCAAACACCTTCCACCGAACGAAAAGCTGTATACCGGCGCCCGGGTGGATGTGATCGGGCCGGATCTTACGGCACGGCAGAAAAAAGTCCTGCGATCGGATCTAACCGGACTCACCAGGCCCAAGCCCAACACCCGCTTCCTCGGGCTGCGGCTGAAACTGTCCATATACAATGTATTTCATAATAAAAAGCCCAATTCATTCTGGGGCAAGCTGCGGGATAAGTTCGGCGAACCACCGGTGCTGCTGAGCGAGGTGGACCTCGAACAGAATATCAAGCTGCTGCAAAACCACCTCGAGAACAAAGGTTGGTTCCATGCCCGCGTCACCGGCGATACGGTGGTCAAACGTAAGCTGGCCCATGCCAGCTACCGCGCCGAAACCGGCAACCAGTACAAGATCGCCTCCGTGACTTTCCCCAGCGACAGCAGTGAACTAAGTCAGACCATTGCGGCCCAGGCAGGCAACACGCTCCTGAAACCGGGCGAGCCCTTCGACCTCGACCTGATCAAGGCCGAGCGTACGCGCATCGATGCGGCCATCAAGGAAAAAGGCTTCTATTTCTTCTCGCCGGATTACCTCTTGCTGCGCACCGATTCGAGCATCGGCAACAACCAGGTGAACATGTTCGTGGTGGTGAAACCGGAAGCCCCGGACCAGGCCCGCCGGAGCTTTAAGATCAATGAGGTTTATATCTATTCCGGCTACAGCCTCAATACGGCGCAGGTGGATACCCTGCTCCGCAACGGCGAGCAATACAAAGGCTTTACGATCGTGGACGCCCGGAAGCGCTTCAAGCCCTATGTGTTCGAAGAAGCCATGCAATTCGATTCGGGTGACCTCTACAACCGCGCGGATCACAACCAGACGCTCAGCCGGCTGATCAACCTCAACGAGTTTCGCTTCGTCAAGAACCGCTTTGAAGTGGCGAATACCGACTCGCCGCGGCTCAACGTTTACTATTACCTCACGCCGCTTCCGAAGAAATCACTCCGGGCCGAGTTCAACCTCATCTCCCGTTCGAATAACCTGAACGGCTCGCAGATCAACCTTTCCTTCCTCAACCGGAACCTGTTCCGGAGCGCCACCCAGTTCCGGGCCACGGCCTACGTCGGTTCCGATGTGCAGTTCAGTGGCGCACTCAAAGGCTACAATACTTACCGCACGGGCGCCGAGGTAAACCTGGCGATCCCGCGTTTCGTGGTGCCTTTTAAAGACATGCGCCGCCGGGGCCCTTACGCTCCCCGGACCAACATCCGGCTGGGTTACGACATCCTCAACCGGAGGAAGCTCTATACCCTCAACTCCTATCGCGCCGAATATGGCTACACCTGGAAGAAGAACCTCCAGACCTCCTACGAGTTCTTCCCCATCTCGGTGAGTTATGTGCAGGCGCTGAACGTGACGCGGGATTTCGATTCGCTCAGCCGCAAATATGTGGGCCTCGCCCGCGCCATCGAGCCTCAGTTCATCCTTGGCAACCGCTTTGAATACCTGTTCAACCAGCTCGCCAACGGAACCCAGCCCCTCAATGCATTTTACTTCAATGGCATCGTGGACCTGTCGGGCAACATCGCCGGGCTGCTCAAAGGCGCCAACGCCAAAAAGGGCGACACGGTCTTTATCCGCAATGCGCCCTTTGCACAATACGTGAAGGTGGAAGGTGATTTCCGCTACTACCGGAAGATCGGCCTGAAGTCCACCTGGGCCAACCGTATCGACATCGGCATCGGCCTGCCCTATGGCAACTCTACGCAGATCCCCTACATCAAGCAATTCTTCTCCGGGGGCAACAACAGCCTTCGCGGCTTCCGCAGCCGTTCGGTAGGACCGGGCACCTTCTTCCCGCTACCCGATACGGCCGACGTGAACTCGCTGATCCCCGACCAGACCGGAGATATCAAGTTCGAGTTCAATACCGAGTTCCGTCCGCATATCAGCGGCCCGCTCTATGGCGCTATCTTCCTAGATGCCGGCAATATCTGGCTGCGAAATGACTCGCTATGGACGGGCAAGCCGGGCGCGAAATTCACCAGCAAGTTCCTGAGCCAGCTGGCGGTAGACGTAGGTGTGGGGATCCGCCTCGATATCCAGGTCTTCGTGATCCGCCTCGATGTGGCCTTCCCCATCCGGAAGCCCTGGCAGGTCCCGCCCGGCGTGCTGCGCGATGTCAATTTCCGCGACCCGCAATGGAGAAGAACGAACATGGTCTACAACCTGGCGATCGGCTATCCGTTCTGATGAGCAGCGAGCAGTCCCGACCAATCGGGACCGCTTTGCGGGAAGCAAAAAGCAGTATGAAAGACAATTAAAATTTCAGATCAGCGATCATCACATCAGCGATCAGCGATCTATTCGCCGAGCAGCCACTCCAGCTTATCCTTCACCTTCTCCGTGTTCGGCAGCATGGCCTGCTCGAGGCCGATGTTGAGGGGAACGGCGGGAAGGTTGAGGGCGCCCATTACTTCTACGGGAGCATCGAGCCAGCGGAAGCAATGTTTGGAGATGCGGCTTGCGAGCGCTTCGGCAAAAGAGTTGTGCTGCTGCTCTTCGGTGAGCACGAGGCATTTTCCATGTTTCTTCACTGTGGAATAGACCAGGGCTTCATCAAGCGGGAAGAGGGTACGCAGGTCAATGACCTCCACGCGGCCGCCGAGCGCTTTGGCCGCGGCCTTCGCCCAGTACACGCCCATGCCATAGGTGATCACGCAACAACTGTCGCCGTCTTCGATCGCTTCCGCCCTAGCTTCCTGCACCACGCGTCCTTTGCCGAAAGGAAGCACGTAATCAGCCGAAGGCTCGATGGTCTTTGCTTCTTCGGTGCCGGGCACCTTGCTCCAGTAGAGTCCTTTGTGCTCCAGCATCACCACGGGGTTGGGATCGTACCAGGCTGCCTTCATCAGGCCCTTCATATCTGCTGCATTGCTGGGATAGGCCACTTTGATGCCCTTGATGGTGAGCAGGGTCGATTCCACGCTGCCGCTATGGTAAGGGCCGCCACCGGTGTAAGCGCCAATGGGCACACGGATCACCGTAGCGATCGGGAATTTGCCGCAGGAAAGAAAGGAGGATTTCGAGATCTCGGTCACCAGCTGGTTGAAGCCGGGATAAATATAGTCGGCGAACTGAACCTCCACGATCGGCTTCAGTCCGAGTGCGCTCATGCCTACGGTAGACCCGATGATATAGGCCTCCTGTATGGGCGTATTGAACACCCGGTGGTCGCCGAAGCGCTCACCCAGTGTAGCTGCCTCACGGAAAACGCCACCCAGCCGCTTGCCCACATCCTGTCCGTAGAGCAGGCATTCGTCGTGTTCTTCCATCAACTCACGGATCGCGAACAGGGCCGCATCCACCATGATCACTTTCTCTTTACCCGCGGGAGCGCGCTCGCCCTGTTCCTCCGTGATCGGCGTAGGCACGAACACATGCGTGTGCACCTCGGCCGGGTCAGGCTCGGGGGCGGCCACGGCCCTGGCGAAATCTTCGGCCACCTGCTTCGCTACTTCCGACTCGATCTCCACGAGGTAGTCTTCGCCGAAGTCGGCAGCGATCGCCGCGCGGAATTTCGGGAGCGGATCCGAACAGGCATGCCGGGCGAGGTCCTCATCGGTACGGTAAAACTCCTTGCGCACGCCGCTGGTATGGTGGTTGAGCAGGCAGACCTTGGCATGTACGAGCCAGGGGCGGCGCGTCGTACGTACATCGCTGATCACCCGCTCCATGGTTTCATAGCTGGCGAAGAAATCCGTGCCGTCCACGCGCACGCGGTTCAGCCCCTTGAAGCCTGCAGCATATTCATAGGCATCCATAGCGCGGCCTTCTTCGGCCGACACGGAAATGCCCCATTCATTGTCCTGCACGAGGTAGATCACCGGCAGCTGGTGCAGCACGGCCATCTGGAATGCTTCGCTCACCTCCCCTTCCGTTACGCTGGCATCACCCAGCGAACAGATCACCACAGGGGGCTCGGCGCTGGACTGGCCCATCTGTTCCCGGTACTTCAGGCCCTGCGCGATGCCCGTGGTCGGGATGGCCTGCATGCCGGTGGCCGAGCTCTGGTGGATCATCTTGGGCTTGTCTTCCGCCCGCGAGTTGGGATGGGAATAATAGCTTCTGCCCCCGGTGAAGGGATCGTCGGCCTTCGTCAGCAGCTGGAGCATCAGTTCATACGGCGTCCAGCCCATACCCAGCAGGAGGCTCTCATCGCGGTAGTAGGGGCTCACCCAGTCCTGGGGCTGTAACAGTGCGGCCGTTGCCAGCTGTATGGCCTCGTGGCCACGCGACGTGGAATGGACATACTTCGTGACGGGTCGGTTGGCCTCATAGGTTTCCGCCATCATTTTCACGCTGTACATCAATCGATAGGTCTGGAGAAGGAGGTTACGATCCATGGGATGCAAATATAGTCGAGGGAGAACGACGGACGATGGATGACGGACGACAGACCGCAGTTGGTTATGCCTGGCTTAAGCGGCTCTGCTTTTCTTGTGCGT
>CBHWDR010000019.1:0-14703 GCA_966112575.1 uncultured Chitinophagales bacterium | reverse complement strand
ATTGCTGTAGCTGCTCTTCCATAGGAAGATGGTGGTGTTGAGAGTTATTTAATAATGTTAAGGATGAGGGCCGCTGCGGCGATCACGCTCGAGAAGATCCCGATCTGCTGCGCGGTCTGCTGGCGCTCCTGCTGCCGGATCTTCTGCGGCAGCTGGTCTACAAAGACCATATCATTCTGCTGCAAGCGGTAGAAGGGGGAAGAAAACACGCTGTCCTTGGTCAGGTTGATCGTGGCCACTTCCCGAATGCCGTTGTTCTCCCGAACCACTTTCACATTGTCGCGTCTTCCGAAATCGGTCATGTCCCCGGCAAGTCCGAGGGCATCGAATATGGTAATGCGTTCCGTGGGAAGCGTAAAGGATCCGGGTGTGCGCACTTCACCGAGCACGGTGATGCGAAAATTGATAAAGCGAACGATCACCGAAGGCTGGGTGAGCTGGCTGCTGAGCTTTCCCTTGATGAGCTCTGCCAGCTGGTCGCGGTTCAGCCCTTCCGCCTGGATCGAACCGATCTGCGGATATTCAATATTTCCCTTTTCATCCACCAGGAAGCCTTGCCCGGCGCCGCCGCCCGGATCGGCACCCAGGTTATAGGGGGCATCGGCCTGGGGGGCACGGCCATTGGCGGTGCTGTACACCCGGATCGACAGGAGATCGCCCTTGCGGATCACCGGCGTGTAGGTTGAAAGCATATCCCGGATGGTGGTGTCGCGGGTGGTTTGCAGGTAGTTGTTGGCCACGGTCGCTCGTTGCGTGCGACAGGAAGAGAAGAAGAACAAAGCCCCAAGTACAAGAAGGGAAAAATATCTCATGGATGGTGGTTTGCCTGCGAAGCAGGAATGAGCCTGGATTTATCGATGTGCGCTACCAGCATGTACCCCAGGCTGTCGATACATACTTTTGCGATTTTATTTTTTACTTCCAGTATACGTCCTTCCTGGTCCATCATCGGACCCGAAACCACACGCACCCGGTCTTCCGGCTCAAATTCGAGCTTTACTACGTCTACTGCTTCGTATTCGCTCAGGAAACGGCGGATCGTCTGGATCTCGCGGTCACGAACCACCGCAGGCTTGCCGTCCCAGTAAACGAAGTTCACTACCCCGTTGGTGGTACGCACGGCACTCCGTTGCTCTTCGGATATGCGCACGAATACGTAGGACTTGAACAGCGGTTCCTCCACGGTCTTGATCCGGTCGCTCCACTTGCGCCGCACTTTGTTCAAAGGGCAATACGATTCAATGCCCTTTTGCTGCAACAGCAGATTGACTTTCTTTTCCCATCGGGGACGGGTATATATGGCGTACCAGCGTAATCCCATAGTTAAGGGCAGGGCTTCGCCACCTCAGTCCCATTGGCTTTTCTTTGGACAGAGCAGGAAGCGGTGCAAATATAGTCGTATGGTTGGGAGTGACAAATCTGCAAAAACTACGGATTTTGAATCACTTAAGTATTTACATTCCGGTTTGTTCCCGATGGCTGGGACCGTTCGATCGCCAGTCCCGGATATGTATTTGACAATCAGCACAGTAAGAGAAAACACGGACCAGGGGAGGAAAAAAGAACCGCTTTTGAATTTTTCTTTATCTCTACCTTTCCAACTATAAAATCGATTCCTTGCAAAAACGATTCTACTCACTCGACGTATTCCGGGGCGCCACCGTGGCCCTGATGATCCTGGTAAACAATCCCGGCTCCTGGGGACATATCTACGGCCCGCTCGAGCATGCACCCTGGCATGGGCTCACCCCCACCGACCTCGTCTTTCCCTTCTTTCTCTTTGCCGTGGGCAATGCCATGGCTTTTGTGATGCCCCGCCTGATCGCCGGCGGCGACAGCGTGTTCTGGGCCAAAGTGCTCAAGCGTGCGGCCATCATTTTCGCAATCGGCCTCTTCCTCAACTGGTGGCCCTTTGTGCGCTGGCAGAACAATGAGCTGGTTGGAACGGGCTGGACGTATACCAATGCCGAAGGCAAATTGCTGGGCGTACGGATCCTGGGGGTGCTCCAGCGGATCGCCATTACTTACCTGCTGGCCTCGGTGATCATTTATTATTTCCGGGCCCGGGGCGCCATGCTGATCGGCCTCCTGCTGCTGCTTATCTACTGGCTGCTTTGTTATACCCTGGGCAACCCTGCCGATCCCTACAGCATGACGGGCTGGTTCGGCAATGCGGTCGACAGTGCAATCCTGCACGAGCCGCATATGTACAAGGGTGAAAAGTTCAATGGACTGCCTTACCCCTTCGACCCTGAAGGATTGATGAGCACGCTTCCGGCCATCACCCAGGTGATCTTCGGCTACCTCGTAGGCGATTATATCGTCAAGGCAACACAACAACTACCCGGTGACACAGACCGTACGAAGGCGGAAAACCTGCTTTACCGCGCCCTCACCGGCCTCTTTATTGTTGGGGTCGGTATGCTCATTACGGGTTATGCCTGGGACCTGAGCTTTCCCGTAAATAAAAAGATCTGGACCTCTTCCTATGTCGTGGTCACCACCGGCATGGCCATCCTGCTCATCGGCACGATGATCTATGCCATCGAGATCCGGGGCCTGCGCGGCGGCTGGACCCGCTTTTTCGATGTGTTCGGGAAGAATGCCCTCTTTGTTTTCGCGCTGAGCGCCTTCCTGCCCAAGGGCCTGCGGCTGATCCGCATACCCAATGGGGTCAATGAAAAAGGGGAAGCCCTGTTCACCAATCCCTGGAATTTCCTTTACGACAAGGTATACAAAGGGATACCGGGCGATCAACGCATCGGCTACCTCCTCTTTGCGCTCACGGTCATCCTCTTCATGTGGGCGATCTGCTACTGGATGGACAAAAAGAAGATCTACGTCAAGGTATAAATGAAAAAAGCCGGGATTGCCCGGCTTTTTTCATTTAATGCTCCCGTCTATTGAGCAGAAGCAGCGCTTTTCTTAAGTCGGGCAGGGAACTGGTAAAAAAGTCCGATCTGCCATACACGATTGTGCAGCTCCGTACTGTTATTATTCCGAACATTGTTGATACCCAGGTTGTACCGCGCATCAAGTCCCAGCCCTACGGGGAGCAGGTAGCCGGCACCAAAAGACCAGGCGAAATCCGCATTATCGAGCGAGTTTTCAATGTCAATCTCCGTATCAGAGGCATCGGGCTTGAACTTGGCGGAGGTAAGGAAACTAACCTGAGGACCTGTTTGAATTCGAAGGCCATTGCTGAACATATACTGCGCTAAAACCGGCACATTGATATAATTCAGCTTGTTGGTTCCACTATAGGCCTGTACTTTATATTCAGCGCCCTGTGCCGAATAAACTACTTCAGGCTGAATCGCGAAATTCCTGCTAATGTGAATATGGGCAAGGCCCCCGAAATGATATCCGGTTCGCTTATCGATAGCGTTGTCAGCCAGCGCGTCATCTTTAAGATCCGCCAGGTTCACACCGGCTTTCAATCCAAATTGTACGTGCTGTGCATAGCTCATCGTTGTAAGGGCAAGGGCCGTCAATACCAGGCTGATCTTTTTCATGGTTATTCGTTTGGCCCTGTCCGCTGCAAATTCGATACCATGGGCCTTATTCGGGCTAAAGCCCGGGGCATGTGGGCACCGATCAACGACTAACGAACGAACCACCAGCCTGCCGCAAAACCCCTCAATTACCCAATACCCTAATACCTTAATCCCCCATTACCTCAATCCCACATTACCTCAATCCTACTCCCCCACAACCAATCCCCGCTTCTTCCACTGCTTCGGCTGGGCGCCGTCCATCTTCACGATCTTCGGGTAGAAACGGCCGACCGTCTCCACCAGCTGGCGCTGGGCCTTCATCACCTCGTGAATGTCCTTGTAGGCCATCGGGGCTTCATCCAGCCCGCCGCCGAGCAGCTTCACACCATGTTTCGTCAGCATCTCGTTCAGCTTGTCGTGGGTGATCGAATTCAACGCTGCCGTGCGGCTCATCCGCCGTCCGGCGCCATGGGAGGCCGAATACACCGATGCTTCTTCCCCCTTGCCCTTTACGATGAATCCCGGCGCCGTCATCGAGCCCGGAATGATCCCCAGCACATCCTTTCCGGCAGGCGTTGCGCCCTTCCGGTGTACGATCACGTCCTTCCCGTTCCAGGTTTCCTTCCAGGCGAAGTTGTGATGGTTCTCCACCATGGCCAGGGGTGCACGGCCGAGTTGCTTCGCGATCTTTTCATGGATCACGTGATGACAGGCCGAAGCATAGTCGCCGGCAAGGTTCATGGCCAGCCAGTATTCGATGCCTTCCTGCTCGTCGAGAGAAAGCCAGGCAAGGTTCGAGGCCTCGCCGGGCAGTCGTCTTTTCTCCTTGGCGATCTTGGTGAAATGATTGGCAATGTTGGCCCCCACGGCCCGTGAGCCCGAATGCGAGAGCAGGCCCACATAGCGCCCTGCCGGCACCTTCAGCACCGGATCCGCCTCATCGATTTCCACGATGCCCCACTCCACAAAATGATTGCCCGAGCCCGAGGATCCCAGCTGCATCCGCGCCCGCTCGTGCAGGCCTTTGAGGATGCCGAGCTCACCGAACTCCTTCCGGTAGAGCACCTCGTGGTCGGCAGGATTTCTGAACATGCCCCCGCTGCCGAAGAGTGTAGCCTCGTTCAGCTCCCGGGTGAAATAGGCCTCCCGGTCCTTCAGCTCCTTGGTATTGATGTCGAAGACCGAAAGGCACATCCGGCAGCCGATGTCCACGCCCACACCGTAAGGAATGACCGCGTTCTCCGTAGCCAGCACACCGCCGATGGGCAGCCCGTAACCCGCGTGCGCATCGGGCATCAGGGCACCCGCCACCGACACCGGCAGACGGGCCGCCGTATTCATCTGCGCCAACGCACCGGACTCAATGCCTTCGCTTCCGAAGATCTCGAAGCGGATCCCGGTATCGTTCAGTCCGATCTCGTCGCCTTCGGCTTTCGGCTTCGGCAGCAGTGCCTCGGCGATCTTGCCCAGGATGCGGTCGGAAGCATATTCATTGGGACTCTGCAGCACACTCGCGAGGATCTCGAGCGCATCTTCCCGCATCAGGTGCTTATAATGCTTTTCCATGATGTTCATTGCCAGGCTGATCACCGGGCTTTCCGGGTACCCCAGCTTCCGGAGTTCTTTCCCCGTCAGTTTCAATTTTGCCATAACCTGTTCTTGTGCCCCTCAGAGAGGGGGGGTTGTTGTTTACTATTCAAATTATCAGCCAGAGCCAGATCATCGATCGCTGATCGCTGATGTTTTGATCGCTGATCTCTCAATGATCACTAATCACTCATCTCTCACTCATCACTGATCACTGATCACTCATCACGGCACGAAGAGCCGCCGCAGCTGCTCGGCCACCTCACTGTTACTGCCCACGTTGATGCTGCCGACTTTCTCTGCGATCTTCTCCACGTACTCCATCTGCTTCAGCTTCCAGAGCATGGGATTGTCTTCCATCAGCTTCGCGGTGTTCAGCAGGCTCCGGGTACTGGCGGTCTCTTCCCTCCGGAGGATGCCGGTGGCCTGGGCTTTCTTCTCGGCCACGAGCACCGAGTTCATGATCTCCTTCACGTCGCCGGGAAGGATCACATCCCGGATGCCGAACCGCTCTACCTCCACACCGAGCGAGGCGGCGGTTTTCTTCAGCCAGCCGATCACGAAGGGCTCAAGCTCCTCCTTCTTTTCCAGGAGCTCATCAAGCGAATAACCACCCACGAAAGCCCGAAGTGCCAGTTGCACCTGCACATACAGCTGCCGGTCATATTCCTTGTTGCGCAGCACGGCGGTCTCGATATCCCTGACCACGTATTGCGCCCAGGCGTTGATCCGCAGCGAAGCCTTATCCCGGGTCAGGATCTCCTGTCCATTGACCTCCAGCTGCTGCTGCCGGAGATCCACCCGCACGAGTTGCACGGAGATGGAATTCTTCCACCAGGTGTACGAACCTGGTTCCAGCAATTCCCGGAACTGACCGTCGACAAAGAGCAGGGCTTTTTCGTGCGGCTGCACTTCAGCCTTCCGTACAAACGCATCCAGGAGCGGATGCTGCCGCAGGGTCCTGCTCATCGAAGCCGGCAGATCCACCTCTTCGGCATTCACCTGCAGGAAGCTATAGTCAACAACACCCTTCCAGAAGAGATATCTTCCCGGCCGCAGCACCAGCTTCAGCAGACCATTCTCAAACACCATCAGGAGCTCACCATCAGCCACGGTCCTCACCTCGAATGCAGCAGCCAGTTCGGGGTCCCGACTCCACTGGATAAGGTCAACCGGCGCCTCGATATAATTGGCCAGGCTGTAGACATACACTTCCGCATTCGGCCAGAACCAATACACGCCTTCTCCGATCGACCGCTCATATTTACGGTTCCGGTACACCAGTCCGATGGTGTTTGGTGCGATCCTCAGCTTTCTCATTTTCGTTGTTTTTATGCATTAAAAAATCAGGATGTGCAGTTGCCACCGTCCGCGGGCGGGACAACGGGTTTTCAACCGCTTCCGGCTTCATTGAAAAAAGCAACATGCTTTTTCCGAAGCCTTCCGCTGTTTACTCCTTCGTTGTCGCAGGCCGGCATCGGGCTGCGGATCACCACCGGCAACCGCACCACCTGGGTTCCACCATTTTTAGGGAAGCGGTGTACTTCCGTTGACAAGGATCCTTAGTCCTTTGCGCTACCATTACGCGATCCTCCGTGAATTGAGGAGTGGGATTCGAACCCACAAAGTCATCTGCTCTAGCCACTGAGCTATCCCGCCACCAGCGGGAGGGGGACTCGAACCCCCGACCTGATGGTTCTTCGTGCCGCCTTCAACAGCATACAGCGCGCTACTGCGGCTGCACTCCGGCGCTGCTACACGCCCGGTTGATTTGAACACAGCTATTTGGGGAGATCTGATCGCTGATCTCTGATGTCTGATCGCTGATCTCTGATCGCTGATGTATCAGGCATAAAAAAGCCCGGTCCTTGTATTGACCGGGCTCCCTTCAGACCAACATCCGTCAGCCTGCCATCGTCCTTCCCGGTCGATGTCGTTCATTTTTATCCATGCGGAAACCTATGGGGCAAAGGCCGCCCGGCACAGGGCCAGCAGGAGCCGCCGTTCCTAAGTTTCTACTGCCCGTAGCTTTTTCAAGCTTGTTTTGCACATTCATGGCTGTTCGTTTTTAACTGGTCTATTTTGATCATTTGCCTTGCAACACCGGACTGCATCTGCGAAACCCTTTCATCCGAAAATCTGCGCTACAAAAAAGCCCCGAACAAAGTCGGGGCCAGCTATTGATTTTGGTTTATCGGCTTCTTACGACAAATACCATAGCCCCGTAATGCAACCTGTAGTTCCTACAGGCATCAAATCGTTTATATGGTAAAAATTGCGGGGCATGTGATCTTATTTACCGGGCAAAAATAGCGGCTTTAACATCGATCCAACAAAATTATCTGTATAAATATTTTTGCATCCCTTGTGCAAAGCCCGTGAAACCTTCATCCTGACTGAATCCTATTGCATCTCCATATAGGCATGAAGGGATGTTTATTCTTGAACCATACCTACGTATCGAATGGTCGGGACTTCGTGGTTCAAAACTTCTTACCATGATGCCCCCTGGAAACAAAAGAACCGGCATTTAAAACAACCTGCCCTGTTCGCCTGGCCTCCGGAACTGCGAACAATCCAAACCCAGTCGCTGGTCCTGCAGTTTGTATTTCCGGGAATAGAGCTGGTATTGATCGCTGATCAGTTGGGCAACGTTTCCTTCACCCCGCATGCGCAGCCCCCAGCGGCTGTCGTTCACCTTTCCGCCATGGCTCTGCTCGATGAGATGCCAGACCTTGTCGGCGCGGTCCGGGAAATTCTTATACAACCAGTCGTGGAAGAGCAATTTCACGGCACCGTTCAGCCGAACGAAGGTGTAGGCCGCGAAGCCCGCCCCCGCCTCGCTTCCGGCCTTCAGCAGCGCAGGCAGTTCCTGGTCGTTGAGCCCGGGGATCATGGGGCCGAGCATGATACCCGCCGGCACTCCGGCTTTACTCAGGGCTTCAATGGTACGGATTCGCTGCCGCCCCGTGGTGGTGCGCGGCTCCATGGCGCGGCGCAGCTCTTCGTTGAAGGTGGTTACAGACAGCAGGACCGACACGAGCCGCTTCTTTCCCATCTCCTGCAGCAGGTCCAGGTCGCGGAGGATGCCGGCATTCTTGGTGATGATGCCTACCGGCTGGTTGAATTCGTTGCATACTTCAAGCAGACTTCGCGTCAGCCGGAACTGCCGCTCGGCGGGTTGATAACAATCGGTGTTGCCGCTCAAGCCGATCGGCACGCATTCCCAGGATGGATGCAGGAGGAATTTGCGGAGCAGCTGTGGCGCATTCTTCTTCACGAGGATCTTGCTCTCGAAGTCGAGGCCGGCGCTGTAGCCCCAGTACTCGAAAGAATTCCGCGCATAGCAATAGATGCAGCCATGCTCGCAGCCCTGGTAGGGATTCATGCTGTACCACATGCCCACGTCCGGGCTATCCACTTTGTTGACGATGGATTTGGGAAAAACCTCGAGGAACTCGGTCTTCACGTCCGTTTCCACCCAGTCATCTATACCCTCGATATGCTCGCGCGTGCTCTCGGTCCGGAGAAATTTGTTCCGGGTATTGTACTGGGCGCCGCGGCCCTTCTTATACTGGTCTGGTGCTTCTTCCGGTTCCTGCATGGTAAGGGATCAGGCAAACAGGCTGCCCTGGCGGGTAGTCACGGGCAGGTTTTGAAATTCGAAACGCTTCGCGATCTGCCAGGCACTCTTGCTGCCGCCGGGACGCTTGAGCAGGAGCATGGAATCGGCAATGAACTTCCCGGTGAACTGGCGATGGGCATATTCATTCCAGCCGCCTTCGTACTGCCAGGGCTTCAGCTTCCGCGCGATGGCGATATGCGGCTCATCCACGAAATGGGGCTTGTGCTCGGCATTGAGGCGCATCAGGCGCTGCGACTCCTTCAGTTCGCCGGTGAGGCGCTGGATCGGCAGCCGGGAAGTCACATTGATGTGGATCGTATGCGTGGGGAAACAACCGTAATCCTTCAACTCTACCTTGAAGGGCATGGTACCCATGGCCACGGCCTGCAGGCGGTTGAGGATCTTCTCTTCCATCATCCCCCAGTTCATGAACGACACCAGGGCCAGGTGGGGCCGCAACAGGCGGGCTCCGGGCGCTTTGTAGGTCCGGGCGAAATCTTCCTTGACCCGCAGGATGCGGTTCCAGAGTTCTTCGTGTGGCTTCAGGATCAGCAGGTATTCGTTGACCTGGTATCCGGGCATGAACAGGTTCACAGGCTCCATGGGATGGCTTTTATTGCTTGGTTGGATCGGTTGACAAGACCAAATTACTAAATTATTTAGCAAATCCGTCTACTCGTTAGCTAAAAAGAAATGCACAAGGCCCGGATCGAGCCGTTGATAAGAAGTAGAATGCTGAAGATCAAGTCTTAGTGACCGAGCCGGCGCAGGAGCGCATCCACCTTATCCACACCGATGCTTGCCTCCCATTCGAAAGGACCCTGCGGATAGTTGGTGCCCAGTTTCATGGCGGTGTCCATATCCTCCCGGGAACTCACGCCTTCGGCCAGGGCGAGGCGGGCTTCGTTGATGATCATGGCGATCACGCGGGCAGAGACGAAGCCCGGGGTATCGGGGAGCCACTCCACCTGCTTGCCAAAGGCGGCCAGCACGCGGGTGGCTTCCTCCTGCTGTGCCGGTGCAGCGGTGGCCTCGACGAGGGCGGAAGCCAGAAAGCCCTTCCAGCCATTGATGCGCACCAGGTCGGGATGCAGCTCGTCGAGGGTGCGCTCTACGCTGTTCACCAGCACCGGGTGGCCCAGGGCCAGCAGGGCCTCGATCCGCTCCGCTTCCGGACGAAAGTCCAGGTCGATGATGCCGTCGGTACGGTCGTCTTCCAGTTGGTCCACGTCGGTTAGATGTAGCACTTCCGTTCCTTCCGTGACGCCGGAGGTGATCCATTCGGCATATTGCTCCCCGGTGGCGATGACAACGATACGCATGGCGCGAAAATAAGCGTTGGCCGTCAACCGTCAACGGTGAACGGTTAACGGCCAAAACTCCCGTACTTCGCAGCATGGAAAAACAGATCATCAACACGAAGAATGCCCCCGCTCCCATCGGCCCCTACAACCAGGCCGTGCTGGTGAACGGCACCCTCTATATTTCCGGGCAGATCTGCATGGACGTCAACGGTGCCCTGAAGAACACCGATATCCAGGAAGAAACGCACCAGGCGATGCAGAACCTCAAAGCCATCCTCTCCGAGGCCGGCATGAGCTTCGCCCATGTGGTGAAAACAACGATCTTCATCACCGATATGCACCAGTTCGGCGCGATCAACGAAGTGTATGGAAAATATTTCGAAGGCGACTTCCCCGCGCGCGAAACCGTGCAGGTAGCGGCGCTGCCGAAATTCGTGAACGTGGAGATCAGCATGATCGCCGCCAGGTAAGCTTTCTCAACGAACTTCGATCAAACCATATGAGCATTCGCATCTTCATCACCGGCGGCACCTTCGACAAGGAGTACAACGAACTGAACGGACAACTTTATTTCAAGGACTCGCATCTCCCGGAGATGCTCGAACTCGGACGCAACCTCGTACCGGTGGAGGTCCGCACCCTGATGATGGTCGACAGCCTCGAGATGAGCGACGGCGACCGCGACCTGATCGCCGACCATTGCGCCAAAAGCCCCGAGAGCCAGATCATCATCACCCATGGCACTGATACCATGGCCGATACGGCCCGCCTCATAGCCACGCGCGTCCAGGACAAGACCATCGTGCTCACCGGCGCCATGGTGCCTTATAAATTCGGATCCTCGGATGGATTGTTCAACCTCGGCAGCGCCATGGCCTTCGTACAGACCCTGCCTCCGGGCGTTTATGTAGCCATGAACGGACGCTATTTCACCGCCAACAACGTACGCAAGAACCGGGAAACCGGCGAGTTCGAGGAACTGGCCGCCGGCTGAAGCCGGCGGAATGAAGAGTAATGAACAAGGAATAAAGAATGATGAAGTGGCTGTCTTGCCGGCGGCGGCTTCGATGGCGAATGAATGGATCCCAAAATCTCAATATCCAAAAATCCAGAAATCCAGATCAGCGTTCAGCACATCAGCGATCAGAGATCTTTCTCCATTCTTTTTCCCGCGTAATAGCCGATCAACGCCCCGACAGCTGCGGCGCCGATGAGCGCATAGGTATTATCGGGAACAGCAAAATATACCGCTACCAGGGCAAAGATGGCAAAGAGGACCGCCCACACGATACGCCCCTTCGTGCGTTGCGAGGAAGGGATGGGCGAAGGGCTCACGTGCTCATGATGTCCGGGGCGTTTGCGACTCTGGGGCATAGGAATTTTCTTTTTAAGGTAGAAAATATCCGCCGCATGCCCACTGACCAAAATCAGTTGCAAGTACAAACCTCAATTCACGAACGATCTATTGGAAGGGATCCGAAAAGCGCACGTCGGTGGTCACCGTATTGTCGGTGAGCGTAGTGAGGAAGGCCAGGATCAGGGCCCGGTCCTGGGGCGCCACGCCGTGCGCCGGGATCTGGCTGTTGAGCATGGCCTGCACCGAAGGCACACTGCCGTTGTGGAACAGCGGGGCGGTGTTGGTGATATTGCGCAGCGAGCTGGATTTAAACCGGTTCATGTTGTTGATCCCCGCATCCGTTGCATCCTGAAGGGCAAAGGGGCCCGCCGGGCTGGAGGTGATGAACATGGGCGGCGTATGGCAGCCGGCACAGGGGATGGGACCCGCCGTGAGGAATAATTGCTCACCCGCAGCCTCCTGCTGGGTGAACTGGGCCTGCCCGCTCTTCACCTGGTCGTAGCGCGACTGGTAGGTGACGATGCTGCGCACGAACTGGGCCAGCGCTTTCGATACCCGGTCGGAGTTGATGTCCGTTGTGCCGAAGGCTCTCCGGAAAAGCTCGGGGTAGTAGGAAAGCCCTTTCAGCTTCGCAACCAGGTCGGTAAGGTTCATGCCCATTTCCGTTCCATCCTGGATGGGCATCAGCACCTGGTCTTCAAGCGTGGCGGCTCGTTCATCCCAGAACATCGTTCCCGAACGGTAAAAGCGGATGTTGAGGATGGGCATGGAATGCCGGCGCGTCTGGCCATTTTCGAAGCCCAGGCTCTTGACCTTGTTATCGCCAAAAGAAAGCGACTGCTGGTGACAGGAGGCGCAGCTGACGGTGTTGTTGCGGGAAAGCGCCTTATCGTAAAAGAGCACGCGGCCAAGTGTGGCCCCGTCGTTGGTGATGGGGTTGGAGGCCGGCGTATTATCCTGCTGGTTAAGCGCCGCCTGGATGTGCTGGGGGTAGCTCGTCACATAATTATAGGACGTGGCCGGAAGCACCGGCGTCTTCGTGCCGGTGGACGTGCCGCCGGTCCGGTCCTTTGTGCAATACTGAAAAAGCAGAGCGGCGAGGCAGAGGCCTGCCATGAACAGAAAGGGTCGTTTGCGCATAGTTCCTGATTTTGGTGGTGTTTTCCAGGCTGCTATGCATTTAGATGCCGTACCGAAGATTTTCCTTCGGGTGGTTAGGATGCGTTTCGGGGCGAAAAGTTTAATGGTACATTTGAAACATGCAAGATATCAACCCTGCCAGCGAAGCCGAAGCCGCCATTTGCGTTCTGTTCGCCACCGTTATGGGTGGAGGCCGCAGCCTCAACCAGTCGCAGATCGAACAACTCTCCCGCATGCTGGTGCTCTCTTCCCGTTTCCGCAACGAGCCGCTCAACGAACTTTCCGCAAAGGCCCTTTCGATGCATGCCGTGCAGGGAAGCAAGGCCATGATCGAGGGCTCCGCTCCCCTGGTGACGCCGGAGTTTCGAGAAACCCTGTTCGCCATGTGCTGCGAGCTGGTGACGGCCGATGGCACAGTGGACGAGGCCGAGAGCGAACTGCTGGCCCTTACAGCCCTTAGCCTGGGGCTTTCGGTAGACACGATGAAGATGATGCTGACGACCTACCTGATCCGGAACCGCTGGAACGTTCGCATCCTGGAGGAAAACTGATCCGTACGCATAAGAAGAAATAATATGCGAGGAAAGGCTTGCACCTCCGGAAAGCCCCAAGTATTTTTACGCACATCTACCGTAATTTTACTGAGCAAGCCATGTTCAAAGAGATCCTTACCCTCCAGGCCGAAGAAGGCCCCCTTCAATACTACCTGCTGTTCGAAAAAGAAGGCAGGCGCTTTATTTTCGATCCCACCTTCAAGAACAAGTCGGCACCCGTTTTTGTGATCCTGGTGGAAGACGATGTGCTCTACACCGAAGGCAAGATCTCGCACCAGCTCGAGATGCAGGCGCAGGAACATGTGCGCGGTCTGCTCACCAGCGGCTTCCTCGACCGTCTTTAATACACGATCCGATCGAGGAGGGCGAGCAATTCGTCGAGCTGCACCGGCTTCCGGAGCAGGAAAACACCTTCCGGATGCTGGAAGGCTGCAGCATCCGCGTCGAGGTATACGATCACCGGCATTTTTTGTTCGGCGCCGATGGCCTCATAGCCACTTTGCTCCAGGATCAGCACGTCCGGCCGGAATTTCCGCAGCCAGGTCCGGTCCACCGGCACCTCCGTGGTCTCCACTCGATAGTTGCGCTGTTTCAAGCCGAGGTAGATGCGCGTCATCGCATCCAGATCAGACCCGATCAGGGCAATTCTTGTTCTCGCCATAATGGTAAAGGAGGTGCAAAGCTAATCGCCGGCGGATGCCCGGCAAGCGTAATCCTACCTATGATAAGTACGCGCTCAGTTCTCGCAGAGCGTGGAGATATCGATCTTCTCCAGATAGGGCTCCAATGCGCGGTCGTCTTCAAAGCAGCTGAAGCCCTGGAGCACATTAAAACGAAGGTTGTGGTAGATCTCGACGTAGAAATTGTCGACCTGGTAAAGCAGAATGCTCAGACTTTTATACTGCCGCTCGGAAAGATAGATCCCTCTGTCGATGAGGGTTTTCGTTTGTGCCTGCTCGTCTAGATTGCTGAATTCTGCGGAAGTCATCGGGGGCAAGATAAGTTCAATGGTTGAGCATTCAAACAAACGCGGGTGTAAAATGATCAACGGTTTTATCCACATTTCACACCCGGGCCTGTTAGTCATCTTTGTGCAGGTCACTCCGATGGATCACTTGCCAAAGATGTCGTTCAGCAGGGCGGCAAGGTGTACGCCGCCTTTCAGCAACTGCTCGTTCAGCGTCTGCACATGATCGAAATTGTAGCGGAAACCAAGACGGGGATTGGGCTCCTTTATAGTGTCGTGCAGCTTCTGCGCGATCGAATAGGAATCATATATCCAGCGGGTCATCGGCTCGGCCGACCATTGCTTCCGTTGCGCCGGCGTAGTGAAGTTGATCGCCTTTACGTATTCCGAATAGCTCAGCTGCTGGTACTCGATCAGGTGCTCGTCCCACACCCGGTGCAGGTTCGAAGGCTCGTTGAACCAGCTGACCTTGATATCATTGCCACCGGTGCTGCCTTCCGGGCTCGCATGGAGCGGCTGATGGATGTCGCCGGCAATATGAACGAGCAGGCGCAGGTACATCACCTTCTTGTCTTTGGGCAGGCTTTTCTTCCGGAGCTCCGACACGAGGAAGGTCAGCCGGGTATAGGCGTCCACGGTCGTATCGGTCTTGAGGTAGCTCACAATTTCCTC